>NZ_BAABGP010000014.1:0-240025 GCF_039541635.1 Microbacterium panaciterrae | reverse complement strand
AACCCACACCCACGACGAATCCGTCGCGGCCTAACATCGCCCTCCGAAAATCCCAGGCCGATTCACCAACGCTGCCTGTTCCACCTGCAAATGGCCACCTCCCGCCACCTCACCCGCACACCCCGCACCGATGCCGGCAAAGCCCTACGCGGCCTCGTGATGAAGCTCAGCGAGATCGACGACGAAGACACCGCGATCGCCTGGCAGATCCACCTCGACGACTGGTGGCGCACCTTCGGGCACCTCACCCGGGAACGGACATTGTTCCGCAACGGACAGTGGGGATACATGACCGGCTCCGCAAGGCCTGGCTCCTGATCCGCGGTGTCGTCCGTAACAACACCCTGTTCACCTGGATCACTTACGGCAACCCGCGCACCACCAGCCCGCTCGAGGGAGGCATCAACGCACAGATCCGCGACCTACTCCGCCACCACCGCGGAATGAGCGACGAACACCGCCGCCGCGCCATCGAATGGTTCCTCGTTCTCCACGAGCTCCCCCTCGACCGAGCACTCGCCCTCGCGCGCCCGACACCCCCACCCGAGCCCGACACCGAGCCCGACGAGCCCCACAGCCCCACCCTCTACGACACCGCCCTCGACCCACCGAAGGACTCTGGCTCAGATCAGGATGGGCAGGACGAGGATGACACGCCCGACCCCATCCACTCTTTATGGCCTATAACCCGCAGACGCCCTACTCGGAACATGAAGAAGGCCCCGACTCCCCAGCGTTTTCCGGGGGCGTCGGGGCCTTGCCCAGTGGAGCCGCCCAAGGGAATCGAACCCTTGACCTTCTCATTACGAGTGAGATGCTCTGCCGACTGAGCTAGGGCGGCGCACCCCGCGAGGGGCGCATGCGGACGAACCGCACGATCAACGATCCTACCCTGTCCGGAGGGGTGCCGCGAACCAGACCAGGCTCCGGATCGCGCTACTCGCAGCGGATCCCCGCCTTGGCCGGCACCGTGCCGTCGACGAAGTAGGCGTCCACGGCGTTGTCGACGCAGCTGTTGCCCTTGTTGTAGCCCGTGTGACCCTCGCCGACGCGCGTGATCAGCACGCCGCCCTCGAGCTGCTTGGCCAGCGAGACCGCCCACTCGTAGGGCGTCGCCGGATCGTTCGTGGTGCCGACCACCAGGATCGGCCCGGATCCCGCCGCCGTGATCTCGCCGCGCTTGCCCGACGGCGGGTACGGCCACTGGTCGCAGACGTTCTGGCTGTCCCAGTACGGGGCGACGATCGGCGCCTCTGCAGCGATCTTGGCCTTGGAGGCCGCCTTCGCCGCGTCACTGTCGTCGTTCGGGTAGTCCATGCAGTTGTACGCGTCGAACGCCTCCGTGGAGTTGTCGGTGTACTTCCCGCCGGTGCGCCCGTAGTAGAAGTCGGCGAGCTGGAACGCCACCGACGGGTCGCCCTTCAGCACCGCGGTCAGCGACTGCGTCAGGTACTGCCAGCTGTCCTGCGAGTACAGCGCCGAGACGATCGAGGTCATCAGCGCGTCGGCTCCGAGCAGGCGCCCATCGGCGTTCTTGAGGGGGGTGCGGTCCACGCTCGCCAGCAGCGCGCCGAGGTCGCTCATGGCCTCGTCCACCGTGCCCTGGAACGGGCACTTCTTGCCCTTCAGGCAGTCCGCCATGTACGCCTTCAGCGCCGACTCGAAGCCGATCGCCTGCGTGGTGCTGACGTCGAGATTGGACACCGCGGGATCCAGCGCGCCGTCGAGCACGACGTGACCGACCCGTTCCGGGTAGAGCCCTGCGTAGGTTGCGCCGAGGAACGTGCCGTACGAGTAGCCCAGATAGTTCAGCTTCTTGTCGCCGAGCACGCCACGCAGCAGGTCCATGTCCCGCGCGGCGTTCACGGTGGTGATGTAGGGCAGGATCCCCGCGCTGTTGCTCTCGCACGCCGCCGCGAAGGTCTTGTTCGCCGCGTCCTGGGCGCTCTTCCACTGGTCGCTGCCCCGGGCGCCCGCCGGGATCGAGAACAGGTAGTCGTCCATCTGCGTGGCGTCGTAGCACTTCACCGCGGTCGAGGATCCGACGCCGCGGGGGTCGAAGCCGATCACGTCATAGTTCTTGACCAGAGTCGGGCTGACCGCGAAGGTCAGGTTGGTCTTGATCAGGTCGAGGCCGCTGGCGCCGGGACCGCCGGGGTTGGTGAGCAGGGATCCCTTTGCCGTGCCCGTGGCGCGATGGCGCACGACGGCGAGATCGATCGACGCCTTGGCGGGGTTCTCCCAGTCCAGCGGCGCCTTCACCGTCGTGCAGTCCATGCCTCCGCCGCACGAGGACCAGTTCAGCGTCTGCCCGTAGAAGGACTGCAGCTCGGGCGCGATCCCCGAGGTGTCCGGGGACGCCGCCGGGCGGCTGGATGCGGACGACCCCGCGGGGATCATCGAATACAGGCAGCCGGAGAGCGCCACGGCGGCCACGGCGAGCCCGGCCACGAGGGCGGTGATGCGGCGCAGACGCGGAGCGATGGGGGCGTTCTTCACAATGTCCTCCCGCTCGTGACCGTCACGAGCAAGCTCTCGAGGGCGAGCGTCGGGGCGACGTTGCGCTCCAGTGATTCCCTGGTCCGGGCGAGATGTTCCAGCACGACGAGGGTCCGTTCGGGCTCCCAGGCCGCCGCGACGGCGGCGAGCTCTGCGGACAGCTCACGGTTGATGAGGCCGTCGTCACGACCGAACTGCAGCATGACGACGTCGCGGAACAACGACTGCAGGTCGGTGAGGACGCGGTCGAGGCCGTCGCGCACGCTGCGCTTGGCGCGCTGCTTCTGGTCGTCTTCGAGCGCGTTGATCTGCGAGCGCACGGCGGGCGGCACGGCCTGGCCCTCAGCGATCCCGACCGTGTGCAGCAGCGAACGGCGCTCGGCCTCGTCACGCTCCGCGGTGAGCGCCTTGGCATCGTCGGTGGCGGCCTGGACGATCTGCCCGGCGACCTCGACCGCGTCGCCGACGCCGCGCACACCCAGCACCGCGCGGAGTGTCCGGTCCCGACGGGCACGGGCCGCCTCGTCCGTGGCGAGGCGCTGCGCCATGCCGATGTGGCGCTGTGCGTGCCGGGCGGCCTGTTCGGCGATCGCGGGGTTGGCGCCGGTGCGGCGCACGATGAGCTCGGCGACGGCCGCGACGTCGGGCTCGCGCAGCCGCAGGGACCGCACCCGGGAGCGGATCGTCGGCAGCAGATCGGCCTCGCTGGGCGCGCACAGGATCCACACCGTCCGCTCCGGCGGCTCCTCCAGCGCCTTCAGCAGCACGTTCGAGGTGCGCTCGGTCATGCGATCCGCGTCTTCGACGACGATCACGCGGTAGCGTCCGCCGGACGGGCCGAAGTACGAGCGCTCGACCAGGGCCCTGGCCTCCGCGATCGAGATGATGACCTTCTCCGTGCGCAGCACCGTGACATCGGGGTGGGTGCCGGCGAGCACCTGGCGCATGGTCGCCGCATCATCCTGGCCTTCCGCGATCAGCGCGGCAGCGAAAGCCGTGGCGAGCGTCGAGCGGCCGGATCCCGGCGGCCCGGTGATGAGCCACGCATGCGCGAGTGCGGCCGGGTTGTCGACGGCAGCGCGCAAGGTCTCGACCGCCGCATCCTGCCCCCACACGTCCGTCCACGGGAACGGAGCGAGAGCTGTGGCGGACATGACGCAAGCCTAACGGTGGGGCCGGACAACGCCCGCCGTCGCCTCGTCAGTCGAGCAGTGGCGCGACGCGGGCGCGCACCATCTCGGCGATGACGGCGGGATCCTGTGCGGCGTCGATCACCAGGAAGCGCTCCGGTTCTGCGGCGGCGAGCGCCAGGAAGGCTGCGCGCACCCGGACGTGGAACTCGCCCTGCTCGGCCTCGAGGCGATCGAACGGCTTGTCGGCCGAGTCGAGCCGGCGACGCGCCGCGGCCGAATCCAGGTCGAGCAGGATCGTGAGGTCGGGCAGCGCGCCCCCGGTCGCCCACAGCGACAGGCTGCGCACCTCGGCGGGGTCGAGCACCCGCCCCGCGCCCTGATAGGCGACCGAGGAGTCGAGGTAGCGATCCTGGATCACGACCTCGCCGCGGTCGAGCGCAGGATCGACGACCGTCGCGACGTGGTGCGCGCGGTCGGCGGCGTAGAGCAGCGCCTCCGCCCGCGGAGCGATGTCGCCGCGATGGTGCAGCACGATGTCGCGGATCAGGACCCCGACCTCGGATCCGCCCGGCTCGCGGGTGCGCAGGGTCTGCAGGCCCTGCGCGCGGAGCCACTCGTCGAGCAGAGCCGCCTGGGTGGTCTTGCCCGAGCCGTCGCCGCCCTCGAGCGTGATCCAGAGGCCGCGGCCTGCGTTCACGCGCCCGCCTTCTTCGCGGCGTTGGCCGCACGTGTCGCCGCCGCCTTCTTCGCCGCGGCGGAGCGCGCCGCCGCCTTCTCGGTGTCCGTGGCCGGCTTCTTGGTCGGGGCTTTCTTCGCCGCCGTCTTGGCGGGGGCCTTCTTCGCCGTCGCGGCAGGGGCCTTCTTCGCGGCCGCCGCCCGGGCTCCACGCTTGGGCGCAGGACCCTTCGCACGCTTGTCCGCGAGCATCTGCACCGCGATCTCGAACGTGATGTCGGTCACGGTCTGGCCGCGCGGGATCGTGACGTTGGTCTCGCCGTCGGTGACATACGCGCCGAACCGGCCGTCGCGGATCCGGATCGGCTTGCCGCTGACCGGGTCGGCGTCGAACTCGGCGAGCGCGCTGGAGGCGCGGCGTGCGCCGTACTTCGGCTGCGCGTACACCGCAAGAGCCTGCTCGAGCGTGATGTCGAAGATCTGCTGCTCGCTCTCCAGCGAGCGCGAGTCGGCGCCCTTCTTCAGATAGGGGCCGAACCGGCCGTTCTGCGCGGTGATCTCCTCCCCCGACTCGGGGTCGGCGCCGACCACGCGGGGCAGGTCGAGCAGCTTCAGCGCCGTGTCGAGGTCGATGGTGTCGACCGACATCGAGCGGAACAGCGAAGACGTGCGCGGCTTGGGCTCCGCCTCCTTCTTCTTCGCACCCCGCTTCGGCTTCGGTGCTTCGACGACCTCGCCCGTGGCCTCGTCGACCTGGTCATCATCCGCGACCGGGTCGTTCTCCTGCACGTACGGGCCGAAGCGACCGTCCTTGACGACCACGATCTTGCCGCTCGCGGGGTTCTCGCCCAGCACGCGATCGCCCGCGACAGGAGCGTCGATGAGCTCCTGCGCCTTGGCCGCAGTGAGCTCGTCGGGTGCGAGATCCTCCGGCACGTTCACGATGCGCGGCTTGGCCTCGGGGTTCGCCGGATCCGCGACCTCGAGATACGGGCCGTACTTGCCGAACCGGAGGGTGGCGGTATCGGTGATCCTCGTCGCGTTCAGCGCCCGGGCGTCGATCTCGCCGAGGTTCTCGACGACCTGGCGGAGGCCCGCGCGGGTGTCCGAGCCGTAGTAGAAGGAGTGCAGCCACTCGATCCGCTTCTGCTCGCCGCGGGCGATCGCGTCGAGATCGTCCTCGAGCGCGGCCGTGAAGTCGTAGTCGATGAGGTCGGCGAAGTGCTGTTCCAGCAGCCGGACGACGCTGAACGCCATCCACGTGGGCACGAGCGCCTGGCCGCGTTTGGTCGCGTAGCCGCGATCGATCACGGTGCCGATGATGCTGGCGAACGTGGACGGACGCCCGATCCCGTGCTCCTCCAGCGCCTTCACCAACGACGCCTCGGTGAAGCGCGGCTTCGGGGTGGTGCGGTGCGGCTTCGCATCGGCATCGGAGACGCCGAGCACGTCGCCCACTGCGACCGCCGGCAGCGACTGGTTCTCTGCGGCGTCGGCGTCGTTGCGCTTCTCGTCGCGCCCCTCTTCGTAGGCCTCGAGGAAGCCCTTGAAGGTGTAGACGGTGCCGGAGGCGGTGAACTCGGCGAGCGTGCCGGCGCCGGCGCGCGCCGAGGTGTCGACGGCGAGGGTGACCGTGGTGGTCTCGTACTTCGCGTCAGACATCTGGCTGGCGACGGTGCGCTTCCAGATGAGGTCGTAGAGGCGGGACTCGTCGCGGTCGAGCTGCGCGGACACCGAGGCCGGCGTGCGGAACTTCTCGCCCGACGGCCGGATCGCCTCGTGCGCCTCCTGCGCGTTCTTGCTCTTGCTCTTGTAGACCCGGGGCTTCAGGGGCACCGCCGCGTCGCCGTACAGCGAGACCGCCTGCGACCGGGCCGCCTGCACCGCCTGAGTGCTGAGCGCGGTCGAGTCGGTGCGCATATAGGTGATGAAGCCCTTCTCATAGAGGCGCTGGGCGACGCTCATCGCCTGCTTCGCGCTCATCGAGAGCTTGCGTCCGGCCTCCTGCTGCAGCGTGGAGGTCGTGAACGGTGCGTACGGGCTGCGGGTGCCGGGCTTCGCCTCGACTTTGGTGACGGAGCCGGACCCTGTGGCGTCGACCGCGGCGGCGAGTGCGGCGGCGGCCTTCTCGTCGAGGATGACGACGGCCTTCTTCAGCGCACCCTTGTCATCGAAGTCGGTGCCGCGGGCGATGGCGCCGCCGTCCAGGCGGACCAGGCGCACGGTGAAGCCCGTATTCGCGGATCCTTTCGCGGTCGCCGTCGCGTCGACGTCCCAGTACTCGGCGGACACGAACGCCATGCGCTCGCGTTCCCGATCGACGATCATGCGGGTGGCTGCGGATTGCACGCGGCCGGCGGACAGGCCGGACTTGACCTTGTACCAGAGCACGGGCGAGACGTCCCAGCCGTACAGGCGGTCGAGGATGCGCCGCGTCTCCTGGGCGTCGACCAGCGCGAGGTCGAGCTCGCGGGTGTTGCCGACAGCGGCCTGGATCGCGTCCTTGGTGATCTCGTGGAAGACCATGCGCTTGACGGGGACCTTCGGCTTCAAGGTCTCCAGCAGGTGCCAGGCGATGGCCTCGCCCTCGCGGTCCTCATCGGTGGCGAGCAGGAGTTCGTCCGCCGTCTTGAGCGCGCGCTTGAGCTCCGCGACGGTCTTCGTCTTGCGGTCGCTGACGACGTAGTACGGATCGAAGTCGTTGTCGACGTCGATCGAGTACTTGCCGTACGCCTGCTTGTCGGCTGCGGGGATGTCCTTCTTGTCGGCCAGGTCGCGGATGTGACCGACCGAGCTGAGCACCTCGAAGCCGTCGCCGAGATAGCCCTGGATGGACCGCATCTTCGTCGGAGACTCGACGATGACGAGCTTCTTGCCTTGCGCCACGGGTGCGTCCTTTCTTCGAAGCACACCATACACACCGTGCCGAAGTCGAGGACTCAGCACGGTCATCCGTCGCCGGCAGTGTGTTCGGGTGGTCCTGCACGGGAGGTGGCGACGGCCGGGAACCCAGCGTACGCCGCCGAGACGCGCACCCGGACCACGAGCCCGTCGATGCGGCAGTCATCCAGCGCCGCGTGGTGGGCTGCGGCGACCCGCCCCGCGACCGTGCAGGGATCGCTGTCGGACGGGATCGCGCCGCTGGTCGTGTCGGCGGCGGCGAGCGCTGCGGCATCGGCTGCCGCCGCCACTCGCTGCGAGGCCGCGCCGGCGCCGCCGACCATCGCCGCTCCGAGCGCCAACGTCCCG
This sequence comes from Microbacterium panaciterrae, assembly GCF_039541635.1. Taxonomy (NCBI): domain Bacteria; kingdom Bacillati; phylum Actinomycetota; class Actinomycetes; order Micrococcales; family Microbacteriaceae; genus Microbacterium; species Microbacterium panaciterrae. Next base: position 232,469 of record NZ_BAABGP010000014.1, on the reverse strand, counting down.
GCCACGGCGATCCCGCCGAGCGCGAGCGCCGACCCACCCATCAGGTGCCGCCCGCGGACGGTGGCATCGAGAGCCCGCCCGTCGGGATCCGCCTGGGCGTCATCGTCCCCCCTCGAGCGCGCAGCCGATCGCACGGATCGGGACGGCGAGGCCACCGAGGATCCGCGCCTCGGCGGACGCGGTGACGCAGACGAGGTCGTCGGAGCGGCTGACCGCGAACCCGGCCGCGGGATCCGCGCGTGCCACGACCGCACCGGCATCACCGCCGCCGTCGCCGCGACCGAGGATCCGCGCCGCATCGGCCACCGCGTCCTGCAGCGACACCATGCGCAGGCCGGCACCGAGAACACCGACGCCGAGCAGCAGGGTCAGCACGACGACCGGCAGCGCGACGGCGAGCTCCGCCGTCGCGGATCCGCGCTGGCGACCGCGCTCCCGGCCGCGCTGGCGGCCGCGCTTCCGGCCGAGACCCGACCACCCGAGGGAGGCCGGGTCGCGGCCGAGCGCGTATCCGCCGGTCATGCCACCGTCAGCGCGCGGCGCACGAGGTCCGTGAGGATCCCGCGCACCTCATCACTGCGCATGATGACCACCAGCAGTCCGGCGAATGCCACGGCGGCCATCGTCGCGATCGCGTACTCGGCGGTCGCGGCTCCGGTGTCGTCGCCGAACAGCGTCGCGGCGCGGCGGCGGGTGAGGGCGGGCAGGACGATGTCTGCCCTGCGCTGGTTCTGACTCATGATGTTCCTTCTTTCTCTGGGTGTTTCTCTCTGGATGGTTCCGGGGTCCGGCGACGTGCGTCGGGGCCGCACGGTTCACGCGAACGGCAGCGGCGTGGTCGCCAGCACGCTGAGGATCAGGGGCGCGACGCCGAGCAGCATGAATGCCGGCAGGGTGCACGCGCCGAGCGGCAGCAGCAGCCGGGAGGACAGCTTCGCGGCGCCCTTCCGGCCCGAGGTGCGGGCCTCTCTTCTGGCGCGGATCGCCTCGGCGCGGAGCAGCTCCACCGCGGGCACGCCGGCGGTGGCGGAGAGGCGCAGCACCCGTTCTATGGCGCCCTCGACGACGACCTCTTCGCTCCGGCTGCGTCCCGGGACCGGCCCGAATTCCTCCCGGCCGATCTCCTCCGCGACGAGTCGCAGCGCGCGCGGGATCGCGGTGCCGCCGGTGAGGGCGACGACGAGCAGCTCGGCCCGGATGCCGGGGATCACCTCGGCGGGGCTGGCACGCCGCACCAGCGCGCGCGTCCACGCCCGGGCGAGCAGCAGCAGCCCGATGCCCGCCGCCAGGCACACCCAGCCGGCGGGCTGGGTGACGAGCACGGTCAGCGTGTCGAAGCCGAGCGCGGTGCCGAGCAGCAGACCGACCAGCGGGAGCCACAGCATGAGCCGCGCGGTTCCCGCCGGTTCGGCGAGGGCGAACTCCACCTCGTCGCGGATCTCCCCCGCCCCCTCGAGCGCCGCCGCGATCGCGCGGAGCGCCTCGCCCAACGGCGCACCTACGGTGGCCGCGATGCGCCACGCGGAGGCCACGGTCGTCCAGACCCCGCCCTGGGCGCGGACCGCCTCGACGAGATCGCGCCCCCGGTCCAGTTCGGCGACCACCGCGGACGCCTCGCCCACCCCGCTCTCGGCGAGATGACGCCAGGCCGCGGGCGGCGCGGCGCCGGCCTGCATCAGCACCGCCAGCGTGCGCACCCGCTCGGCGACGTCCGCCTCGGACGCCTCCGACCGCCCAGACCGCGACGACCGCCGGGACCGACGCGACCGCCCGATCCGCGGCCGGACTCGAGACCGCCCGGTCCTGCGCACCGCGCCGCTCACCACGGTCGAACCTCGTCGATCCCGAGATGTTCGCCGTCGAGCCGCAGCACGCCCGCCTGAGTGAGCCGGCGGATCCCGGATCGCTCCCGCACCAGATGCAGCACGTAGGCGAACGCGCTCACCGCCTGCCGCGCGAGGGCCGGCGGATCCATGCCCGCCAGGGCCCCGAGCGCCTCAAGCCGCGCGGGGACGTCGGCCAGCCCGCTCGCGTGCAGCGTGCCCGCGCCGCCGTCGTGCCCCGTGTTCAGGGCGGTGAGCAGGTCGCGGAGCTCCTCGCCGCGGCACTCCCCCACGATGAGCCGATCGGGGCGCATGCGCAGGGACTCCCGCACGAGCCGGGCGACGGAGATCGCCCCGATGCCCTCGAGGTTGGGCTGGCGCGCCTCCAGCGAGACGTGATGCGGGTGCCGGGGATGCAGTTCGGCGACGTCCTCGATGGTCACGATCCGCTCGTCGTGCGGCACATGCGCGAGCAGCGCGGCGAGCATGGTGGTCTTGCCGGTGCCCGTGCCGCCGGTGATCAGCAGATTCTGCCGCGCGCGCACCACACCCTCCAGCCAGCCCCGCTGGGCGCCGTCGATGGCGCCGAGACGGCCGAGGTCGTCGAGATCGGCGGCGCGCACCCGCGGGATCCGCACCGACACGGCGGTTCCCGACGTCGCCACCGGAGCGAGCACGGCGTGCACCCGCACGCCCGACGCGAGGCGCACATCCACGCAGGGCGCCTGATCGTCCAGATGCCGTCCGCCCAGCGCGATGAGCCGCACGGCCAGTTCCCGCACTTCGCGCTCGGACGCGCTCCAGCCGGGCACCGGCTCGGCCCCCGCGCCGCGGTCGACGAACAGGCCGTCGGCCCCGTTCAGGAACAGGTCGGTGACGCGGGGATCGGCGATGTGCACCGCGAGGTCGCCGAACGCCGGATCCAGGTCGAGCTGTGCAGCGGCGTCCACGGATCCGCGGGGGACGATGACGAAGGGCGAAGCCATGAGGCGACGCTATTCAGACGCCCCGGCGCCGTGGGGCACCCCGACGCAACCGGTGCAGAACCGGGAACGGGCCGGGCCTGTGCGGAACGACCGCGGACCCGGAACGGGAACGCCGCCCGCGCGGAGAAGGAGGTGGGCGGCACCCCATGGGGGGAATGGGATGCCGCCCGAGATGCGGAGCGACGCAGGGGGTCGTCACTGCCGCAGAAGCCAGAATCGATTGATCGGCCGTCGGCAAGTGTACGCAGGAAAGGGCGGTGCACAAAACGTGTGGCACTACCGACTTCCGGCGGTATTGGGAGACGATAGGCGGAGCTAGATTCGCGATGTCGTGACCTTCGCCACGATGCACCACCCGCCGCAAAGGAGCGCCTCCTCATCATGAGCAGCCAGATCGATCACGTCTTCGAGGAGACCCGCGTCTTCCCGCCCTCGCCCGAGTTCGCCGCCGCTGCGGTCGCGCAGCCCGATCTCTACTCCGAGGCGGCCGCGGACCGGGACGCGTTCTGGGCCGAGCAGGCACGCGCGCTGCACTGGCACAAGCCATTCACCGAGGTGCTGGACTGGTCGACCCCGCCGTTCGCCAAGTGGTTCGCCGACGGTGAGCTGAACGTCGCGTACAACTGCCTCGACCGCCACGTCGAGGCCGGCAACGGCGACCGTGTCGCCCTGCTCTGGGAGGGCGAGCCGGGCGATGCGCGCCGCATCACCTACGCCGAGCTCACCGACGAGGTCAAGCGCCTCGCGAACGTGCTCGAGGGCTTCGGCGTCGGTCACGGCGACCGCGTCGCCATCTACCTGCCGATGATCCCCGAGGCCGTCGCGGCCATGCTCGCCGTCGCGCGCATCGGCGCGATCCACTCCGTCGTGTTCGGCGGGTTCAGCGCCGACAGTCTGCGCTCGCGTATCGACGACGCCGGCGCGAAGGTCGTCATCACGGCAGACGGCGGATACCGCAAGGGCAAGGTCTCCGCGCTCAAGCCGGCGGTCGATCAGGCGCTCGGCGACCGCGGCGAGGGCGAGCAGGGCACCGTCGAGCACGTCATCGTCGTGCGGCGCGGCGGCAACGACGTGGACTGGAGCGCGGATCGCGATGTCTGGTATCACGAGGCCGTCTCCGCCGCCTCCGCCGAGCACACCGCGCAGGCGTTCCCGGCGGAGAACCCCCTGTTCATCCTCTATACCTCCGGCACCACCGGCAAGCCCAAGGGCATCCTGCACACCTCCGGCGGCTACCTCACGCAGGCCGCGTACACCCACAAGAATGTGTTCGATCTGCGCCCGGAGAGCGACGTCTTCTGGTGCACCGCCGACATCGGCTGGGTCACCGGGCACAGCTATGTCACCTACGGACCGCTCGCCAACGGCGCCACGCAGGTCATGTACGAGGGCACCCCCGACACGCCGCACCCGGGCCGGTGGTGGGAGATCATCCAGAAGTACGGCGTGACGATCTTCTACACCGCGCCGACCGCGATCCGCTCGTTCATGAAGTCCGGCAGAGCGATCCCGAACCAGTACGACCTGTCCAGCATCCGTGTGCTCGGCTCTGTGGGCGAGCCGATCAACCCCGAGGCCTGGATCTGGTACCGCGAGGTCATCGGCGGCGACTCGGCGCCGATCGTGGACACCTGGTGGCAGACCGAGACCGGTGCGATCATGGTCTCCCCACTGCCCGGCATCACCGCGGCGAAGCCCGGATCCGCCCAGGTGCCGCTGCCCGGCATCTCTATCGACGTGGTCGACGACGACGGATCCTCGGTCGGCACCACCGGCGGCGGACTGCTCGCGATCACGAAGCCGTGGCCGAGCATGCTCCGCGGCATCTGGGGCGACCCGGAGCGGTTCAAAGAGACGTACTGGGAGAAGTTCGAGAAGCAGGGCTACTACTTCGCCGGCGACGGCGCCCGCCTCGACGAGGACGGCGACCTGTGGCTGCTCGGCCGCGTCGACGACGTGATGAACGTGTCGGGGCACCGGCTCTCCACCGCCGAGATCGAGTCGGCCCTGGTCGCGCACGAGGCCACCGCCGAGGCAGCCGTCGTGGGCGCCTCCGACGAGACCACCGGACAGGCGGTCGTCGCCTTCGTGATCATCAAGGAGAGCTACCTGGCCGCGCACGCGCCCGAGGGCCTCGCGCAGCTGCTGCGCGGCTGGGTCGGCGAGCAGATCGGCCCGATCGCCCGCCCGCGTGACGTCTACATCGTGAACGAGCTGCCAAAGACCCGCTCCGGCAAGATCATGCGTCGCCTGCTGCGCGACGTCGCCGAGGGCCGCGAGGTCGGCGACACCACGACCCTCGCCGATACCGCCGTGATGAGCGTGATCTCGGCCCAGGTGAAGTAGGGATCCGGACCCCCGGTTCCGCACCCGTCATCAGGGACGGGAGATGGAAAACGCACCCGAGAACGTCGTTCCGGGTGCGTTTTCCATCCCGCCGTGCGGCGGGGCCTGAGCTCAGGCGAGCGTGAAGGTGACCTCGACCTCGACCGGGCTGTCCAGCGGCAGCACGGCCACGCCGACGGCCGCGCGCACGTGGCGTCCGGCGTCGCCGAAGATCTCACCGAGCACCTCGCTGGCGCCGTTGATCACGCCCGGCTGGCCGGAGAACGACGGATCCGAGGCGACGAAGCCCCCCACCCGGAGCACTCCACCCAGACGGTCCACACCGCCGGCCGCGTCTGCCGCTGCGGCGACCGCGTTCAGCGCGCAGAGGCGGGCGAGGGCCTTGGCGTCCTCCGCGGAGACGGCCGCTCCCACCTTGCCGGTGGCGGGCAGGGATCCAGCCACGAACGGCAGCTGGCCGGACGTGTGCACCAGGCCGTCGTGCACGCGTGCGGGCACATAGGCGGCCACGGGGGCGGCGACGGACGGGAGTTCGATGCCGAGTTCGGCGAGTCGGGCGCTGACGGTCATGCTCATTCTCCTTCGAATTGACGGGCGGCTTCCGCCGCGGCGCCGAGGCCGGTGTTCGCGGAGGCGGCGTCGCCTCCGACCGGGCGCTTGAGATAGGCGACCAGTCCCCCTTCGGGGCCGGTCACCACCTGCACCAACTCCCACCCCTGCTTGCCCCAGTTGTTCAGGATCGCGGCGGTGTTGTGGATCAGCAGCGGCGTCGTGAGGTATTCCCACGTGGTCATGGCACTCCCGGAGGATGGGGACGCACACGCAGGCGCGTCAAAGTTTGCGTTCAGGGAACTCCCCTACGATCAAGCGTATGCCTCAGACCAAACGCACGCTCACCGGTGTGCTCAGCGGCCTGGCCGGCCTCGTCGGTCTCAGTGTCGTCGCCGGTGTGCTCGTCACGGCCACTGTCACGCCGGTGTTCGCCGTGACCGGCGCCGCTGCCACGCAATCGATCGACCTGTTCGAGAACCTCCCCTCGAACCTCACCGTCGATCGGCCGATGCAGCCGACCACGATCTACGCCAACGACGCCAATGGGCAGCCGCAGGTGATGGCCCGGTTCTTCGATCAGAACCGCATCCCCGTGACGTTCGATCAGGTCGCGCCGGTGCTCTACGACGCTCTCCTCTCGAGCGAGGACAAGAACTTCTACTCGCACGGCGGTATCGACATCGTCGGCACGCTCAAGGCTGTCGTCGGCAACGTGAGTGGTTCCGCGAGCAACGGCGGATCCTCCATCAGCCAGCAGTACGTGAAGAACGTGCTGTTGCAGGAGTGCGAGCAGAGCGTGCCGCTGAGCGACGCGCAGGCGACGCGCGACGCGAAGCTCAACAAGTGCTGGCAAGACGCAGCCACGACGGTCGGCAGCGCCGGCATTGCCCGCAAGCTGCAGGAGATCCGCTACGCGACGGCGATCGAGAAGAAGTACTCCAAGAACGACATCCTGATCGGCTACCTCAACCTCGCGAACTTCGGCGGCACGACCTACGGCATCGAGGCCGCGGCGAACCGCTACTTCGGCGTCTCGGCCGCGAACCTCTCGCTCGCGCAGGCGGCGACCCTCGCCGGCATGGTGCAGAACCCGAACGCGTTCCGGATCGACCTGCAGGATCCGACGATCTGCGATTCGAGCGGCAAGAACTGCGAGAACTCGCCTAAGGACGGATTCAAGGACACCCTCGTCCGTCGTCACTACGTGCTGAGCCGCATGCTGGCCAATGGCAAGATCACCCAGGCGCAGTTCGACGAGGCCGACAAGCAGCCGATCACCCCGAACATTCAGACGCCCAGCCAGGGCTGCGCAGCGGCAGCCGGCAACGCGTACTTCTGCCAGTACGTGAAAGAGACGCTGTTCACCGACCCGTCGCTGGACAGCGTTCTGGGGACGGCAGGTTCGGCCGCTCGCCAGGACAAGCTGTACCGCGGCGGCCTGAACGTCTACACCAGCCTGTCCGCGCCGCTGCAGGGCACGGTTCTCCAGGCGATGGCGGACAACACCACTCCCACGATTCCCGGGATCGCGTTCGGCGCGGCAGCGACGAACATCGAGGCGTCGACGGGGCGCATCCTGACGATGGCGCAGAACACCACCTTCAGCGAGGAGGCGGGTGACGTCGCGGCGACGGGCCAGACCTCTCTGGTCTACGCGGCCGACTACGCCCACGGCGGATCCACCGGCTTCGCCGTCGGATCGACGTACAAGGTGTTCACCCTTCTGGACTGGCTCGAGAAGGGGCACTCGCTCAATGAGAGGGTGGACGGAAACCTCAGGCGGCAGACGATGCACTGCGGCACGAAATCGATCCCGATGACCTCGGACGTCCAGAACTTCCAGAACGCGCGCGGCTACGTCGGCACCCCGATGGAGTTCACTGCGGCGTCGCTGAACAGCGGCTTCCTCGCGATGGCCGCGAAGCTCGATCTGTGCGAGATCAACGACGTCGCGGCCCGCGTTGGCGTGCACCTGGGCAGCATGGACCCGGTCAACTCCCGCGTCGCCACCTACTACCCCGACGGGACGGTGAAGGATCCGGGCCCGCAGCCCTTCGACGTGCTGGGCTCGAAGGCAATCGCGCCTCTGGACATGGCTTCGGTCTACGCCGCGATCGGGAACAAGGGCGTCCGCTGCGACCCGCACGCGATCGACAAGATCACCGGCCCTGACGGCTCCGAGCTCAAGCTCCCGCCGACGACCTGCACCCAGGTCATCCAGCCGGATATCGCCGCAACCGCCGCGTATGCGCTTCAGGGCGTCATGACCAGGGGCGGTACTGGGTCCCAGGCGAACCCGGGCGACGGCACAGAGCTGATCGGAAAGACCGGAACGAACAACAACGATCAGACGATGCTGATGATGTCGAGCACCAAGATCGCGACGGGAATCTGGGTCGGACAGTCCACCGGGCTCGCCAACATCTACGAGTTCTACACCAAGGACAACAACGTCCCGAACATCCGCTACTACCTCGGCAAGGCGATCCAGGGGGAAGCGGACAGCCTCTACGGCAGTGACGCGTTCCCGCCGCCCGTGCAGAGCCTGCTCAAGCAGTCGTACTCCAACCTGCCGAGCGTGATCGGCCAGACCGTGGATCAGGCGACGCAGACGCTTGAGGGCGCAGGCTTCAGCGTGAGCGTGGGTGCGGCGGTTCCGAGCAACCTGCCGACCGATCAGGTCGCGGCGCAGGATCCGGGCCCCGGCCAGGTCGTGACCGGAAGCACGATCACGATCTCGCCGAGCAACGGACAGGGCTCCACCGTCCCGAATGTGGTGGGCATGATCATGGCCGACGCGGCGAGCGCGCTGCAGAAGGCCGGTTTCCAAGCGGCGAAGGGCACCTGCACGCCGGGCAACGGCGACGACACCGGAACGGTCTCGGCATCGAGCCCGGCGGCCAACACGGTCGCTCCGAAGGGCTCGACGGTGACGCTGAACTACGTGAAGAAGAACTGCTAGCAGTGCCGGTCGCTACCCCGGCTCGTTCGGCCCTCATCGCACTCGGTGCGGTGGGGGCCGCCGGCGTCGCAGCGGCGACCTGGGGCATCGGCATCGAGCGCTACCTGTTCACGCTGCGGCACGCGACCGCCCGCTCCCTTCCGGCGGGATCTCGGCCGATCCGGATCCTGCATGTCTCGGACGCGCACATGGCGCCGTGGCAGCACCGCAAGCAGCGCTGGCTCGCCTCGCTCGCCGAGTTGCGCCCCGACCTCGTCGTGAACACCGGCGACAATCTGGGCCATGAGAACGGGCTGGAGGGCATCCGGGCCGCCTTCGCGCCGTTCGCCGGTGTGCCTGGCGTGTTCGTGCACGGCTCGAACGACGTGCATGCGCCGTCGCCGCGCAACCCGTTCCGCTACTTCATGGGACCGTCGGCGCGGGTCGCGACAGCGCCGAAGCTCGACACGGCCGCGATGGACCGGTTCTTCACGGACGAGCTCGGCTGGACGGATCTGAACAACGCCGCCGCAACCCTGACGGTGGCGGGTGAGCGGATCGATCTGTTCGGCGTCGACGACGCCCACCGTGACTGGGACGAACTCGACGACCTGCCCCCCGCGATCGACGCCCTGGGTGCCCGCCCGGCCGGCGTCCCGGTGCTGGGCGTCACGCACGCCCCCTACCAGCGCGTGCTGAACGCGTTCACCGATCTGGGCGCGGACGCGATCCTCGGCGGCCACACGCACGGCGGCCAGGTGTGCATCCCCGGATTCGGCGCGATCGTGGCGAACTGCGACATCCCGCTCAAGCAGGCGAAGGGCCTGAGCACCTGGACGCACGCAGGCCGCTCCGTGCCGCTGAACGTGAGCGCCGGCTGCGGTCACTCGATCTACGCGCCGATCCGCTTCGCGTGCCGCCCCGAGGCGACGCTGCTGACGCTGCTGCCCCGGGCCTGACGTTCCCTCGGCCCGAGCATCGACTGCGCGGGGTGGAGATGAGGTTTCTCCCGGTTCCCGACACGTGGCTGATTGGTTGGTCAGCCTGCCGGCCTGTCCGCGCACGAGTTAGGCTCTCGACATGAAGCGCGCCGCGATCATCACCGTCACGGTGGCCGGGCTCGCCGTCGCCGGGCTCATGGCTCTCGCCGCATCGCCTGTCATCTCGGCCGTCGCGAAGTCGAGTCACGTTCAGCCGACCGCGCCAAGCGCGCCACAGCGGACACCGGCGCCGACGTCCACGCCGAGCGCCGACCCGGACCGAGTCATCTGGCTCGGGGACGGGATCAGCGTGAAGGTCAGCGAGCTCCCGAAGGGGTGCACGACCTATTCGAAGATCGAGATCTTCGACGTGAACGCCCACAGCTACGGCAGGCTCATCGGAGATCCCGAAGATCGCGGATCGGCCCCGGGTGCGACCGGCACCGTGAACCGTGACGCCGCAGGCGAGATCGTCAGCTACACGGCCGCTTCCGGCGACAACACGTGGACCGTCGGCGACCGTCTCTGCACGAACCCGCTCATGGTCGGGCGGTACAACCACATCGGCTCCGACCGGGGCGACCACGCCCTCCAGCCGGGCGAGACCGTGGTGATCCGTCCCGACATGAACGTCGAATGGGTGCCCGGCAGCTGACGTCCACCCCACACCCAGCGGATTCCTCCCGCCACGCGCGGGCTCCCACCTCGATTCGGCCCCCGGCTCGTTTCCGTATAGACTTGAACGGTTGTCGCGGGGTGTGGCGCAGCTTGGTAGCGCGCTTCGTTCGGGACGAAGAGGCCGCAGGTTCAAATCCTGTCACCCCGACAGCACGAGGAAGGGATCGATCCATCGGATCGGTCCCTTTCCTCTTGCCCTCATCGCTCGATGCCCCGTCCGCCGCCTCTCAGAGACACCCTCTACGCTGGAACAGCTATGACGACGCCCCGCCTGGTCGCCTTCGACCTCGACGACACCCTCGCCCCCTCGAAGAGCGCGATCGACCCGCGCATCGCCGCACTGCTGCTCGCCCTCGCCGAGCGCGTGGAGGTGGCGATCATCTCCGGCGGCAACGAGGAGCAGTTCCGCACCCAGGTCATCTCGAAGCTCGACAGCACCGACGCCTCGTTGCTGGGACGGATCCATCTGCTGCCGACCTGCGGCACCCGTTACCTGCGCCACGACGGATCCGCCTTCTCCCTCGTCTACGCACGCGATCTGAGCGATACGCAGAAGACCGCCGCGCTCACCGCACTCGAGGAGGAGGCCGCCCGTCTCGGACTCTGGGAGAGCGAGACGTGGGGCCCCATCCTCGAGGACCGCGGCTCTCAGATCACGTTCTCGGCGCTGGGCCAGAAGGCTCCGCACGACGCGAAGAAGGCCTGGGATCCGGACGGCTCCAAGCGGGCAGCGCTGCGCGATGCCGTCGCAGCCCGGGTGCCCGACCTCGAGGTGCGTTCGGGCGGATCCACCTCGATCGACATCACCCTCGCCGGCATCGACAAGGCCTACGGCATGACCGAACTTGCCGAGCGCTGCGGGATCCCGTTCGCGGAGATGCTGTTCTACGGCGACCGTCTCGACGAGGGCGGCAACGACTACCCGGTCAAGGCCCTCGGCGTGCCCTGCGTGGCCGTGGAGGGCTGGGAGGACACCGCCGACCACCTGGACGCGCTGCTGCCGACGCTCTGACGGCCGGTACGCCCCTCGCGGGATGGAAAACGGTGCTCCCCGCGCCCGAGTAGTCGCGTTTTCCATCTCCCACGCCCGAGGCCGCTCCCGGGAAGATGGATTTCGTTGCCCGTAAGGGAGTGGGAGCGACATTATCCATCTCACCGCGGGCACACCCCGCGGGTAGGGCGGATCCGCGTTCGGCGCGATCAGCCTGCGGCTGCCTCCGCAGCGGTGGACAGGGTTGCCGCGACCGGCACCATCCGGGTGAGCTGGGTGACGTGGCGGGGTTCGAGCTCGGCGAGCGACGAGACGCCGAGCAGGCGCATGGTCCGCTCGATCTCGCTGCGCAGGATCGCGATCGTGCGGTCGACGCCACGGCGCCCGCCCGCCATCAGCCCGTACAGGTAGGCCCGGCCGATGAGGGTGAAGTCGGCGCCGAGCGCGACCGCGGCGACGATGTCGGCGCCGTTCATGATGCCGGTGTCGACCATGACCGTGAAGTCGTCGCCGACCGCTCGGCGCACCCGCGGCAGCAGGTGGAACGGGATCGGCGCACGGTCGAGCTGACGGCCGCCGTGGTTGGAGAGCACGACGCCGTCCACACCGTGAGTGTCTTTGAGCCGCACCGCGTCCTCCACGGTCTGCACGCCCTTCACGATGAGCTTGCCGGGCCAGATGCCCCGGATCACGTCGAGGTCGTCATAGCTGATCGTAGGATCCATCGCCGCATCCAACAGCTCGCCGACGGTGCCGCCCGTCGTCGACAGCGAGGCGAACTCGAGCTTCGGCGTCGTGAGGAAGTCGATCCACCACCATGGCCGCGGGATCGCGTTGACGATCGTGCCGAGGGTGAGCTGCGGCGGGATCGAGAAGCCATTGCGCTTGTCCCGCAGGCGCGCACCGGCGACCGGAGTGTCGACCGTGAACATGAGCGTGTCGAAGCCGGCCTCAGCGGCACGGCGGGTGAGCCCGTAGGAGATCTCGCGGTCGCGCATGACGTACAGCTGAAACCAGTTGCGCCCGTCGGGGTTGGTCTTCTTCACGTCCTCGATCGACGTCGTGCCGAGCGTCGAGAGCGTGAACGGGATCCCGGCAGCGGCGGCAGCACCGGCCCCGGCGAACTCGCCCTCGGTCTGCATGAGGCGGGTGAACCCGGTCGGCGCGATCCCGAACGGCAGCGCGCTCGGCCCGCCCAGGATCGTGGTGGACGTGTCCAGCTCGGGGGCGGGAGCGAGCACCCCGGGGTGGAATTCGATGTCCTCGAACGCCTGTCGGGCGCGGGCCAGCGACAGCTCGCCCTCAGCGGCGCCGTCGGTGTAGTCGAAGGCCGCCTTGGGGGTGCGGCGCTTCGCGATCGTGCGCAGATCGGAGATCGTCAGCGCTCCCTCGAGACGGCGCTTGGCGCCGTCGAGCTCGGGTGCCTTGAACTTCATCAGCTCGAAGATCTCGGCGGGGTTGGGCAGCTGGCGCTGCACGGTGCGCTGGGTCACGGGAGTGTCCTCTCGGTCAGTGGGTCGTCTGGTCGGCGTCGGCCAGGCCGGTCGCCGCGTAGTAGCCGGTGATGTGGTCGCGGACCAGAGCAGCCGCGGCCTCGGCCCGGCCCTCTTCGATCGCACGGACGATGTCGCGATGCTCGGCGCGGAGCCGATCCGCCATGCCCTGCCAGTCCTGGACCCGGTCGGATCCCGCCAGGACATACGATTCGATGCTGTCGCGGAGCCCCGTCATCATCGCGGCGACGACGGCGTTGCCGCTCGCCTCGGCCAGGGCGAGGTGCAGCTGGGCGTCGAGGGCGAGGAAGTCGGCGGGGTCGAGATGCTCGTCCATCGCGTCGAGGATCCGGTGCACCGCAGTCGTGTCGCACTCCCCCGCGGCAAGGGCCGTGACGACTGCCTGCTCGAGGATGAGGCGCGTGCCGACGACGTCGGCGATCGGGAAGCCGTGCGCGGCGACCTGCAGCCGCAGCAGAGCGGACAGGCCTCCGCCCGGGGCCGCGATGACGATCGCGCCGGCCTGCGGCCCGGATCCCGTCGACGTGCGGATCAGCCCCATCACCTCGAGCACCCGAAGCGCCTCGCGCACGCTGGAGCGGCCGACGCCGAGCTCGGCCGCGAGATCGCGCTCCGAGGGCAACCTGTCGCCGGGCCCGACCGCGCCGTCGAGCAGCCGCTGCTCGACGTGCTGCAGCACGGCACGCCAGGTGCGCGCGGGCGCATCGCCGGGAGCGGGCATCGATCCTCCTGTGGTCTGACCACAGTTTAGGCCGTGTGGTCAGACCACGCAACCCGCCCCGCTACCGACGAGTCGTCCCCGTCAGTGCACGCTATAGGGCGCGCTGACGGGGACGACTCGAAAGAAGGGAGGCGAGGTGGGAGGGATGTGGTCAGCCGAGGCGGCCGGCGGACTCCTGGAGGTAGCAGTGGCCGCAGAGCGACTCGTAGGCGACCGAGGCGCCGTCGATCGCGACCTGATCGCCGTCGAACACGAATCGGTCGCCGATCCGGCGGCCGTTGAACACGGCCTTGCGCCCGCAGCGGCAGATCGTCTTCAGCTCCTCGAGCGTGTGCGCGATCGCGAGCAGCCGACCGGATCCGGGGAACGCGTGCGTGCGGAAGTCGTTGCGGATCCCGTACGCCAGCACGGGGATGTCGTCCTCGACGGCGACGCGGAAAAGATCGTCGACCTGATCCGGCGTGAGGAACTGCGCCTCGTCGATGAGCAGGCAGGCCACGTCGAACCCGGTGCGCCGGACCCTCTCGCGCTCGCGGTGGAACACCGCCCTCGCACCGTCGTCCGCGCCGATCAGGAAATCGGCCTCACGGGTCATCCCGAGTCGGCTCTCGATCTGCGAGGCGCCCTTGGTATCGATCGCGGGCTTGGCCAGCAGCACATGCTGGCCGCGCTCCTCGTAGTTATAGGCGGCCTGCAGCAGCGCGGTGCTCTTGCCGGAGTTCATCGCCCCGTAGCGGAAGTACAGCTTGGCCACGGCGCGCTCAGGCGGTCAGGTCGAGCGTCTTCGCGGTGGACGCCATCGAGGCGCGGGCGTCCGCGGCGTCCTCGTTCAGCTTCTCGCCGAGCGTCGGGATGAGCGCCTGCAGCTTCGGCTCCCACTCCGCGTACTGCGCGGGGAAGCAGCGCTGCAGCACATCGAGCATGACCGGCACGGCCGTCGACGCACCCGGCGAGGCGCCCAGAAGACCGGCGATGGATCCGTCGGCGGCGGCGACGACCTCGGTGCCGAACTGCAGCTTGCCGCCCTTCATCACCTGTGCGCGCTGACCGGCCTGCAGCAGCTCCCAGTCGCCGTCCTGCGCGGTGGGCATGAACTCGCGCAGGGTCGACACCTTGCGGTGGTGGGTCTTGAGCAGTTCGCTGACCAGGTACTTGATCAGGTCGAAGTTGGTGAAGGCCACCTTGAGCATGCTGCCGAGGTTGTGCGGGCGCACCTGCGTGACGATGTCGAGCATCCCGCCCTGCTTGAGGAACTTCGGGCTGAACGTCGCGAACGGGCCGAACAGCAGGCTCGCCTGGCCGTCGACGACGCGGGTGTCGAGGTGCGGCACCGACATCGGCGGAGCGCCGACCGGCGCCTGCGAGTAGACCTTCGCCTGGTGCTTGGCGACGATCTTCGGGTCGGAGGTCTTCAGCCACTGTCCGCCGATCGGGAAGCAGCCGTAGCCCTCGATCTCGGAGATCCCGGATCCCTGCAGCAGCTTGAGCGCCCAGCCGCCGGCTCCCACGAACACGAAGCGCGCCTTGATCTCGTTGGGGGTGCGGCCGAGGCTGTTGCGGTACTTGACGAGCCAGGTGCCGTCCTGCTGCTTCTTGAGCTTGCGGACCTCGTGGTTGCGCAGCAGCGTGAAGTTCTCGTCCTCGGTGAGGTGATCGAAGAGCTGACGGGTGAGGGATCCGAAGTCGACGTCGGTGCCGCTCGGGGTGCGCGTGGCCGCGAACGGCTCGCCCTTGCGGCGCTGCTCCATGAGCAGGGGCGCCCACTGGTTGATGACGCGGGAGTCCTCGCTGAACTCGATCCCCGCGAACAGCGGCTGCTGCTTGAGGACCTCGTAGCGCCGGCGCAGGTAGTCGACGTCCTTCTGGCCGCGCACGAACGTCATGTGCGGCGTGGAGTTGATGAACGTGGAGGGGGCGTCGAGCACGCCCCGGTCGACGAGCGTCGACCACAGCTGACGGCTGAGCTGGAACTGCTCGTTGATGCCGACCGCCTTCGCCGGGTCGAGCGCGCCGCCCGGCCCCTCGGGCATGTAGTTCAGCTCGCACAGGGCCGCGTGCCCCGTGCCCGCGTTGTTCCACGCGTTCGAACTCTCCTCGGCCACCTCGCTCAGGCGCTCGAAAGCCACGACCTTCCAGTCGGGCTGAAGTTCGCGGAGCAGGGTTCCCAGGGTGGCGCTCATGATGCCACCGCCGATGAGGACGACGTCGACGGATTCAGTCACTCGACCAGTCTAGTTGCCCCCGAGCGTGCGATGATTCGCCGTGGCGGCCATCCCGCCGCCGATATTCGCCGGGATGTACGTCAGGCGCTGAGGCGGGCGGAGAGTCGCTCCGCGACCAGCTCGGCGACCTGGACGGCGTTCAGCGCGGCGCCCTTGCGGAGGTTGTCGTTGCTGATGAAGAGCACGAGGCCCTTGCCCTCCGGAGCCGACTGGTCGGCGCGGATCCTGCCGACGAAGCTCGGGTCCTTGCCCGCGGCATACAGCGGCGTGGGAACCTCTTCGACAACCACGCCGGGCGCGGCGGCCAGCACCTCGTAGGCGCGCTGCGGGGTGATGTCGTTC
The DNA here is from genome assembly GCF_039541635.1 of Microbacterium panaciterrae. Classification (NCBI taxonomy): domain Bacteria; kingdom Bacillati; phylum Actinomycetota; class Actinomycetes; order Micrococcales; family Microbacteriaceae; genus Microbacterium; species Microbacterium panaciterrae. The sequence goes on along the minus strand of NZ_BAABGP010000014.1, from coordinate 216,373 downwards.
GCGAACTCGACATTGATCGAGAGCGAGTGCCCGGTGAAGACCGGCACGCGCACGCAGGTGCCGGCGACGCGCAGGTCGGGCAGGTCGAGGATCTTGCGGCTCTCGTTGCGGAGCTTCTTCTCCTCGTCGGTCTCGTTCAGTCCGTCATCGACGATGGATCCGGCGAGCGGGATCACGTCGAACGCGATCGGGGCGACGTACTTCTCCGGCTGCGGGAAGTCGACGGAGGATCCGTCGTGCACGAGCCGCAGCGTGTCGCCCTGCGCGAGCACACCCTCGACCTGGCCGAGCAGCTCCTGGGCGCCGGCGAGGCCGGATCCGCTCACGGCCTGGAACGTGCTCACGATGAGCCGCTCCAGCCCCGCCTCCGCGTGCAGCGCCTTGAGCACCGGCATCGCCGCCATCGTGGTGCAGTTCGGGTTGGCGATGATGCCCTTGGGCGTGTCCGCGATGGCCTCGGGGTTCACCTCGCTCACCACGAGCGGCACCTCGGGATCCATCCGCCAGGCGCTGGAGTTGTCCACGACCACCGCACCGGCGGCAGCGAAACGCGGCGCGTAGGCGCGGCTCGCCGTGGCGCCGGCGGAGAACAGCGCGATCTCGACACCGGCGGGATCCGCGGTCTCGACGTCTTCCACAATCACCGAGACGCCGCCGAAGTCGATCGCCGTGCCGGCCGAGCGGGCAGACGCGAACAGGCGTAGCTCGCGGATCGGGAACGAGCGCTCCGCGAGGATGTCGCGCATCACGGTGCCCACCTGGCCGGTGGCGCCGACGATGGCGACGGAGAATCCTGAGTCGGAGATGCGGGTCATGGGGTGCTTCCTCAGCTACGTGCCGTGGCGTGCTGCCAGGCGGACGAGACGGAGGCGCGGTCGCCGGGTGTGGCGGATCAGTCCGCGCCTGGCGCCGATGTCAGGGTTTCGGCGATTCTACCGGGTCGGCGGGGGGCCTGGCGCCGTGTGGTGTCAGCGACCGGTCCCGGCGGCGACGACGGTCTCGACCTCGCCGTCCAGGCCGTAGGCCGCGTGCACGACGCGGGCGGCCTCGGCGAGCTCGTCACCGCGCACGACCACGGAGATCCGGATCTCCGAGGTCGAGATCATCTCCAGGTTCACGCCCGCGGTCGACAGCGCCTCGAAGAGGATGGCGGAGACACCGGAGTGCGACCGCATGCCGGCGCCCACGACCGACAGCTTGCCGATCTGATCGTCGTGCAGCAGACTCTCGAAGCCGACCTCGGACTGCTCGGCGGCGAGCGCCTTGAGCGCCGCGGACGCGTCGGACTTGGGCAGCGTGAACGAGATGTCGGTGCGGCCGGTGGACGCCGCCGACACGTTCTGCACGATCATGTCGACGTTCGCGCCGGACTTCGCGACGATCTTGAAGATCTCGGCTGCCTTGCCCGGGACGTCGGGCACGCCGGCGACGGTGACCTTGGCCTGGCTGAGATCGGTGGCGACACCGGCGACGATCGGCTCTTCCATGGCTTCTCCCTCGGATTCGCGAGGGTGCTTCATGCCCTCGCCCAGAACGTACGTGCCCTCGTTCGCGGTGAAGCTCGAGCGGGCGTGGATCAGGACACCGTGCCGGCGGGCGTACTCGACGGCGCGGATGTAGAGCACTTTGGCGCCGTTCGCGGCGAGCTCGAGCATCTCCTCGCTGGTCACGTGCGCGAGCTTGTGCGCGAGCGGGACCACTCGCGGATCCGCCGTGAAGATGCCGTCGACGTCACTGTAGATCTCGCAGACGTCCGCGTCCAGGGCTGCGGCCAGGGCGACGGCCGTGGTGTCGGATCCGCCGCGGCCGAGGGTGGTGATGTCCTGCGTGTCGTCGTTGATGCCCTGGAAGCCGGCGACGATCACGATCGCGCCCTCGTCGAGCGCCTCACGCAGCCGGGTCGGGGTGACCTCGACGATGCGCGCGGATCCGTGCCGGCTGTCGGTGCGCATGCCCGCCTGCGGGCCGGTGAAGGAGCGGGCGTCGAAGCCCATCGAGTGGATCGCCATCGCCAGCAGCGCCATCGAGATGCGCTCGCCGCTGGACAGGAGCATGTCGAGTTCGCGCGGCGCGGGGATCGGGGCGACCTGCGCGGCCAGGTCGAGCAGCTCGTCCGTGGTGTCGCCCATCGCGCTCACGGCCACGACCACGTCGTGCCCGCCACGCCGGGTGTCCACGATGCGCTTCGCGACGCGCTTGATGCTCTCTGCGTCGGCGACGGACGAGCCGCCGTACTTCTGCACGATGAGGGCCACGGGTCACTCCTGGGGGATGCCGGGCGCCGGGGTCGGCGCGCCATGGGTCATTCTACGAGCGGGATCCATGCCGCTTCCGGTATGTGTCGGCGTTCAGAGCAGGCCGCGTCTGTGCGCCTCGGAGACCGCGCCCGTGCGGCTGTCTGCGTCCAGCTTGTCGAGCAGGTGCACGACGTGGGTCTTCACGGTCGCCTCGCTGACGAACAGCCTCGTCGCGATCTCCCGGTTGCTGAGTCCTTCGGCGACGAGGGCGATGACGTCCCGCTCCCGCGCCGTCAGGTCGACCCGGGGTGCGCGCAGCGCCGCCACGAGCCGTTCGTCGCCGCCGGGGGTGAGCACGACGGATCCCGCCGCGGCGTCCACGATCGCTCGGGAGATGACCTCGACTCCGACCTCCTTCAGCAGGTAACCCGCGGCACCCGCCTCGACCGCGCGGACGATCTGCGCATCGTGGTCGAACGTGGTGAGGATGAGCACGGCCGGCGGATCCGGCAATGCCCGCAGCGCCGCGGTCGTGGCCACGCCGTCCATGCCCTCGCCGAGTCGTAGGTCGCACAGCACCACGTCGGGATGCAACTCGCGCGCCGACTCCACAGCCGCCTCGCCGGTGCCGACCTCGGCGAGCACCTCGAACCCGCGGGCCTCGACGACCGCGCGGATCCCCGCCCGGACGATCGGATGGTCGTCCACGATGATGAGCCGGATCCTCACTGCGCCTCCCCTCGGTCGCTCCGCGCGGCGCGTGCCGCGCCCGCCGGCAGCGGCAGCGTCGCCGCGATCGTGGTGCCCGCCCCCGGCGCGGTCGTCACCGCCAGATCGCCGCCGCCCTCGCGCAGGCGCGAGCGCATCGCGGCCAGCCCGTACGACGCATCGGACGGACGGGCGTCGGCATCGAACCCCACCCCGTCATCGGCGATGCTCAGCCGCACGGATCCGCCGTCCGCCTCGAGCGCGACCTCGACCGCCTGCGCCCCGGCATGCTGGCGCACGTTCGCGAGCGCGGACTGGGCGACGCGGAGGAACGCGACCTCCGTGGGGGTGGTCAGCACGGGCAGATCCGGATCGACCCGCAGCTGCACGGTCGTGCCCTCGTCGTCGTGCAGGGCGTCGAGCATGCGGGCGAGGGCGCCGGCCAGGGCGGACTCGTCGAGATCCGCGGGCGCGAGCGCGGCGACGATCCGGCGCAGGTCGGTGAGCGAGTGCTGGGCGAGCTCCTCGATCTGGGCGATGTTCCTCGGCCGCGGGTTCTCGGACGACGAGCCGCCCGGATCCTCGACCCGGGCGAGCAGCACGATCGTGCTGAGCTCCTGCGCGATCGTGTCGTGCAGGTCGCGGGCCAGCCGGGTGCGTTCGCGGGTGGCTCCGGCCTCGCGCTGGCTGGAGACGAGCTCCTCGTGCAGCCGCTCGGCTTCGCTCTGGGCCCGCAGCAGCGAGTCGATGAGACGCTCTCGCTCCGCGGCGTCCCGGAGCATGGCGTCGTAGCCGAGCGAGACGGCGTAGGCGAAGCCGCCGCCGACGAGGGGTCCGATCAGGTGCGCGAGCGTGGTCCCCGGCTGCACCCCGCCCGGATGCAGCATGGGCGCGATGATCGAGGCGGCGAGCACCGCGATCACGAACACCGGCGACCACGGCCGGCGCAGCACGTGCCCGGCCAGCAGCAGCAGCGGAAATGCCAGCCACACGAACTCCGGCGACAGCACGAGCATCCCGATCCAGATGGCGAAGAGGCCCAGCATCCACCAGCCGGCGGCGCGCTGGTGGGCGAAGCCCGCTCCCGCGCCGTACCAGGCCAGATAGACCGACGCGGCGAGCAGCAGGGGCAGCAGCTCGCCCTCCGTCCCCGCACGCACCGTCGTCACGACCACCAGCACGACCGTGATGAGGTGGAGGGCGAAGCGGGCGCCGCGCAGCATCCGCCAGCGGGCGGTGGCGGCTGCGGGCTCGGTCATCCTCCGATTCTCCCCGGTCGGAGGGGTGTTCGGCCAATACACGCTGTCGATCCTTCGATGGATGCGCGCTGGCGCTCGGCGCGGCAAGCTGGCAGCATGACCACTTCCTCCGACTCCGCCGCCCCGGCCTCCGCCGCTTCCCCCGCGCCCGCCGTGCAGCGCCGTGCGCTCACCCAGCTCTTCTGGGCATCCGTGACCTGGATCGCACTCGGCCTGATCATGGGCCTCTTCTACCGCGAGTTCACGAAGGCCCACGGTTTCCCGGACGGCTTCACCGGGCAGCTCGCCATCGTGCACACGCACCTGCTCGCCGTCGGCGCCCTGGTCATGCTGATCGTGCTGGTCCTGGAGAAGGCGTTCCGGCTCTCCGCGAGCAAGCTGTTCCGCTGGTTCTTCTGGATCTACAACGTCGGCCTGCTGCTGACCGCGGCCATGATGACGTGGCACGGCATCCTCGAGGTGCTCAAGGTCGAGGCGTCGAAGGCCATTCCGGGGATCGCCGGTGCGGGCCACATCCTCATCAGCGCGGGGTTCGTGCTGCTGCTGATCACCCTGTGGAAGGGGATCCGCCGGGCGTCGTGACCTCGGGCGGTGCGGCGGCCTGGGCCAGGGCGGCCGCATCGTCGGCTGCCCTGGGGCGCAGCCGTCCGCCGGTTCCGGCGAACCAGCAGCCGATGATCACCAGGGGGAACCCGATCAGCAGGCCCACGGTCAGCGGCTCGGTGAGCACGATCGCGCCGAGGATGATCGCGATGATCGGGTTGACGTAGGTGAACAGCGGCGCACGGACCGGGCCGACCTCCTTGATGAGGGCGAAGAACGCGAGGAACGCGACCGCGGTGCAGATCACCGCGAGCGCGATCAGCGCGACGATCGACGGCGCCGTCGGCACCTCGTGCTGCGTGAGCAGGGCGATCGGCAGGTAGAGGATCCCGATGAACAGCAGCGCGAGCGTGATCGTCCCCATCGAGGGCACGTCGCCGAGCTTGCGCGCGACGATGAACGGGGCCGTCGCGTAGAGCACGGCGACGAACAGCACCTCCCCCGCGGCGAGGAGATCGACCTTTCCGCCGGAGAGCCCGGGGCCCGCGACGACGACGCCCACGCCGACGAATCCGACGAGCAGGCCGATCAGACGTGCCGGCGCGAGCACCCCGCGATCCCCGCCGCCGAGCGCGATGAGCGCGGCGAACAGCGGGACGGTCGCGACCAGGAGCCCGGTGAGCCCCGACGGCAGCGACTGCTCCGCGTTGCCGAGGAGCAGGAAGGGTCCGCCCATCTCGACCAGCCCGAACGCGAGCACCCAGGGCCACACCTTCCAGGCGGCCTTCAGCGCGCCGCTCCGAATCGCGAACGGGAGCAGCAGGAGCGCGGCGATCAGCGTGCGCCCCGCGACGATGGACGGCGGCGAGAACGACTCCACCGCGATGCTGATGAACAGGTACGGCACGCCCCAGAGCAGGCACATCGCCCCGAACAGCAGCCAGCCGCGGCGGCCGAAGCCGGTGCCGCTCACAGGACGCGCCGGCCCTCGAAGGCGCGGCCCAGCGTGACCTCGTCGGCGTACTCCAGGTCGCCGCCGACGGGCAGGCCGGAGGCGAGGCGCGACACGGTGATCTGCATGCTGACGAGCAGACGGCTGAGATAGCTCGCCGTCGCCTCGCCCTCGAGGTTCGGGTTGGTCGCGAGGATCACCTCCTGCACCGTGCCGTCGGCGAGACGTGTCATCAGCTGCGCGATGCGCAGGTCGTCGGGACCGATGCCCGCGATCGGGCTGATCGCGCCGCCGAGCACGTGGTAGAGCCCGCGGAACTCACGGGTGCGCTCGATCGCCGCGACATCCTTCGCGTCCTCGACCACGCAGATGGTGGCCGCACTGCGGCGCGGATCGCGGCAGATCGCGCAGCGCTCCTGCTCCGAGACGTTGCCGCAGATCTCGCAGAAGCGCACCCTCTCGCGCACCTCGGAGAGCAGCTCGGCGAGCCGCTTCACATCGAAGGAGGGCGTCTGCAGGATGTGGAACGTGATGCGCTGAGCGGACTTCGGGCCGATGCCCGGCAGGCGGCCGAACTCGTCGATCAGCTCCTGGACGATGCCGTCGTACATCTAGATGGACCTCGTAAGTCTCAGGGAAGCGTCGTGGATCATTGGAACCGCGTCTGAGGCTCGTAGGCCTCTTCGCGCAGGAAGGTGGCACCGAGCACCTGACGGACCACGGCCTCGCCGTAGCGCTGGACGCCGGGGGCACCCGAGCGGGGTGTTCGCGCGGGGGCTGCGGCAGCAGGTGCCGCCGGGGCGGGCGCCGGCGGGGCGGGCACCGGGGTGTTCGGGATCGCGGCCGCGGGGACGGTCGCCGGTTCCGGAGCACCCCGGTACGGACCCGGATCCGAGTCGGGACCGGGGGCGTCGGCATCGTCCGGGAAGGGCGGTTCATCGTCGAGCACGTCTCCGTCGTGCACCGGCTCGTACCACCCCGAGGCGGGCATCGCCTCGACGTCGGCGGGCTCCTCGTCGACGGGGAGCTGCGCCACGAGCGGCGCGGCCGCGACGGCGACCGGCGTCGCAGATGCCGGCTCGGACGTCGACTCGGTTTCGGGGGCGTCCTGCGGGATCGTCGCGACCGCCCACTCCGTGACGGGGGCCGCGGTGGCGGATGCCCGACCGTTCGACGCAGGCGCAGCGAGCCCGGTGCCGCCGGGCGGGGACGGAACCGCGGGGGCAGCAGCCGGTTCGGAGGGTCGCGGGGCCTTCCCGCCCTCGTCTAACTTCCGCTCCGGAGCCTCCGCGGGCAGGGGCGCGGGACGGTACTTCACCGTCACCGCCAGCTCGGCCTCGATCGCGGTGCGCAGGTGATCGGACGGCCCGCTGCCGGGCGTCGTGCCCTTGAACCGCGCGACGTCGTTCGGGCCGGGGAAGCCGAGGGTGAGCACCTCGGTGTCGGCGGCGAAGGCCAGGGGCTGGACCGCGGTGACCACGAGCCAGGATCCGCGGCTGAGCTTCTCGACCCGGCCGAGCACAGCGGGCCAGACCGCGCGGATCCGATCGATGTCGACAGGAGCGGACGCGGCGATCGGGGCGGACGCGTCCTCTTCGGGGACGGCGACCGGGGCGGAGGCAGCCCGTTCGGGGACGGAGACCGGAGCGGGAACGGCCCGTTCGGGGTCGTTGAGCGAGGACGGCGAAGCCGACCGAGACGAAACGCGGCCATCCCCCGGAGCGACCACGGCCACGCCCTCCGCGGCCGGAGCGTCCGCGGCCGGCGCGAGCGCGGACAGCACGCGCGCCACGAGAAGTTCGAGGTGCAGGCGCGGAGAGGTCGCGCCCGTCATGTCGTCGAGCGCGGAGCTCACCAGGTCGGCGGCGCGGGAGAGCCGCACGCCGCCGAACGCGGCGGCCTGCGACCGCATCCGGGTCAACTCGTCCTCGGGTACGCCGCGCAGCACGGCGGAGGCCCCGTCGCCGACGGCGGCGATCACGATCAGGTCGCGCAGCCGCTCCAGCAGGTCATCGACGAAGCGCCGCGGATCCTGCCCCGTCTGCACCACCCGGTCGATCGCCGGGAATGCCGAGGCGGCATCCCCCGCGGCGAGCGCGTCGACGATCTCGTCGAGCAGGGCGGAGTGCGTGTAGCCGAGCAGCGCGACCGCGCGCTCGTAGGCGACTTCCACGGCCCCGGAGTCACTCGAGGGATCGGATCCGGCGATGAGCTGGTCCAGCAGCGACAGGGTGTCGCGAGGCGATCCGCCGCCCGCCCGCACGACGAGCGGCAGCACGCCCTGCGCAACGGTCACGCCCTCTTCTGCGCACAGCTTCTCGACGTACGCGAGCATCGCCGCGGGCGGCACCAGCCGGAACGGGTAGTGGTGCGTGCGGGAGCGGATCGTGCCGAGCACCTTCTCGGGCTCGGTGGTCGCGAAGATGAACTTGATGTGCGGCGGCGGCTCCTCGACGAGCTTCAGCAGCGCGTTGAAGCCCTGCGGCGTCACCATGTGCGCCTCGTCCAGGATGAAGATCTTGAACCGGTCGCGGCTCGGCGCGAAGGTGGCCCGCTCGCGCAGGTCGCGGGCGTCATCGACGCCGTTGTGGCTGGCCGCGTCGATCTCGACGACGTCGAGGGATCCGCCCCCGTCGCGGGACAGCTCGACGCAGCTCGGGCAGACGCCGCAGGGCGTGTCGGTGGGGCCCTCGGCGCAGTTCAGGCAGCGCGCCAGGATGCGCGCGGACGTGGTCTTGCCGCACCCGCGCGGGCCGGAGAAGAGATAGGCGTGGCCGACCCGATCACCGCGCAGCGCCGTCATGAGCGGATCGGTCACCTGCGACTGCCCGATCATCTCCCCGAAGTTCTCGGGCCGGTAGCGGCGGTACAGGGCTGTGCTCACCGGTCCAGCCTAGAGCGTGCCTCCGACATTGGGACCGGTGCGGATCCCGTCACCGCATCGGACCGCCGAAATGCCGCCGTCGGCGCGAGCGCCTGCCTCGGAGATGTGCGCTTCACGCGGACCGGATCCCGGGGATCCGTCCGAGCGAAGCGCACAAGTCCGAGCGAAGCGCACACGGCCGAACCGCGCCCAAACTCGGAGCGAAGCGTCACTCCCCCGATTCGCCGACGAAGCCGATGATCGGGATCGCGGACGTGGTGGGGACAGTCGGCGAAAGGATCGTGCCGTCCTCACGGCGCGATCGGGTGCCGAACTCCGGCCGGCCCGGGATGAGCGGGCCCTGATGCGTGAGCGGCACGTGCGCCGGAGCCGAGACCTGCGCGGTCCACTCCTGGCCGCGGACGAAGAACGCGACAGGATCGCCGGAGCGCACCTCGACGAGCAGCTCGCCGGCGGTCACGGTGACCTGCAGGGAGGATCCGTGCCACTGCAGCGGGAACGACAGCTCGGGCCAGTCGACCGGCAGGCGCGGGTCGAAGCTGAGCTCGCCGTCGTGGTCGCGCATTCCGCCGAAGCCGCTCACGAGCGCGGTCCACACGCCGCCCGCGGAGGCCACATGCACGCCGTCCGCGGTGTTGCTGTGCAGATCTCCGAGGTCGACGAAGATCGAGTGCAGGAAGTACTCGTATGCGAGATCCTGATATCCGACCTCCGCCGCGAGAATCGACTGCACCACGGCGGACAGTGTCGAGTCTCCCGTGGTCAGCGGGTCGTAGTACTCGAAGTCGGCGAGTTTCTCCGCCTCCGTGAAGTGGTTGCCCTGCAGGAACAGCGCGAGCACCACGTCGGCCTGCTTCAGCACCTGGAACCGATAGATCACCAGCGGGTGGAAATGCAGCAGCAGCGGGCGCTGCTCGGGCGGGGTCGCGGGCAGATCCCACACCTCGCGCTCCAGGAACAGCGAGTCCTGCGGGTGGATCCCCAGCGCCGGGCTGAACGGGATGTGCAGCGCGTCGGCCGCGCGCTCCCACTGCTCGACCTCCGACGGGTCGATCCGCAGGCGCTCCACAGCCGCCTCGTACGCCTCGGGCGCGTCGTCCGCCATCTCCCGCACGACCCGGGCGGCGAAGCGCAGGTTGTAGCGGGCCATCACGTTCGTGAACAGGTTGTCGTTCACGACCGTCGTGTACTCGTCCGGGCCGGTCACGCCGTGGATGTGGAACGTCGGCGCATCGACGCCGCCACGACGCCAGAACCCGAGCGTGGCCCACATCCGCGCGGTCTCCACCGCGATGTCGACGCCCTCGCGATGGAGGAACTCGTCGTCGCCCGTGGCGCGCACGTACTTGCCGAGCGCATAGCTGACGTCGGCGTTGATGTGGTACTGCGCGGTGCCGGCGGCGTAGTAGGCGGAGGCCTCCTCGCCGTTGATGGTGCGCCACGGGAACAGCGCCCCGCCCTCGTTCAGCTGGCCGGCCCTGCGACGGGCGGCGGGCAGCATGTGCACCCGGCAGCGCAGGGCGTTGCGGGCGAACCGCGGCGACGTGTAGGTGAGGAACGGCAGCACGTAGACCTCGGTGTCCCAGAAGTAGTGCCCGCCGTAACCGGATCCGGACACGCCCTTCGCGGAGACCCCCGCACCGTCGGCGCGCGCCGAGGCCTGCGCGAGCTGGAACAGGCACCAGCGCGTGGCCTGCTGCAGATCGTCATGTCCGGAGATCTGCACGTCGCTCCGCTCCCAGAACGCGGTGAGCCACTCGGCCTGCTTCGCGAACTGCGCCTCCACACCCTCGACGCCGGCCCGGTCCAGGGAGCGCCGGCAGCGGTCGATGAGCTCGCGTGCGGGCACGCCGCGCGAGGTGTGATAGCTGACGACCTTGGTCACCCGCGTCGGCACGCCCGCCTTGGCCTGCACCCGGAAGACGTTCTTCGCGATGTCCGGCTCGACCAGCTGCCGCGCGGTGTACTCGTTCTCGGTCTCGACGATGTGATCGGCGACCACGGCGAGGGTCATCCCTGAGTTCGCCACCCGGTAGGCGAGCGCCGAGCGCTCCCCCTCCTGCCAGTACTCGGCGGGCTGCAGCACCCGGTCGCCGATCCACTCCGCCTTGCGCGGGTCGAAGCCCGCCTCCTCGCCCGGGGATCCGACCGCCATCGACGGCACGCCGCCGTAGACGTCCTCACCGTCCTGGCGGTTCAGCAGCTGGCACGAGATCGTGACGGGGGCGTCGGCGTTCTCGACGGTCACCTCGAGGCGCAGCACCGCGAGGTGACGCTCCTCGAACGACACGATCCGCTCGTCGCGGATCCGCACCCGCTTGCCCGACGGGGTCTCCCAGAGCACCTCGCGCTCGAGGATCCCGGTGCGGAAGTCGAGCGACCGGCGGTACTCGCGCACGTCCGCCTCGTCGAAGCTCAGCGGCTCGTCGTCGACGTACACGCGCATGACCTTCGCGTCCGGCGCGTTCACGATCGTCTGGCCGACCTCGGCGAACCCGAACGCCTGCTCCGCGTGGCGGATCTTCCACGTCTCGTGCAGGCCGTTGATGAAGGTGCCGTGCTCGTGCGCGATGCGCCCCTCGATGTGGTTTCCGCGCAGGCCGAGATAGCCGTTGCCGAGCCCCATCAGCGTTTCGGACACGCCGGGATCCGTGTGCGGGTACCGGGTCTCGACAAGACGCCAGGGATCGACGGGGAAGAGGTCGCGATCGATCATGCAGTGCTCCGTTGCGGGGTGGTCTCAGGGAAGGAAACGGGCGAGGTCGTCCACGACGACGGTCGCGCCGTGGGCGAGGAGGGATGCGGATCCGGCGCCGCGGTCGACGCCGATGACCGTGCCGTACCCGGCGGCCGCGGCCGAGGCGACGCCGCTCGTGGCGTCCTCGACGGCCACCGCGACGGCGGGATCGACACCCACGCGCTCGGCGCCGACGCGGAACACGTCGGGCGCGGGCTTGGAGGCGAGGTGCTCGCGCTCGGCCACCACGCCGTCCACCACGACGGTGAAGAAGTCGCGGATGCCGGCGGTGGCCAGCACCTCCTCGGCGTTCTTGGAGCTGGACACGACCGCGAGCGGCACACCGTCCGCCCGCAGCCGCTCGAGCAGCGCCAGCGATCCGGGATACGGCGCGATGCCGTCGCGGCGCAGCGCCTCGGAGAAGGCGACGTTCTTGCGGTTGCCGATGCCGCACACGGTGTCGACCTCGGGGTCGTCGCCGACGGATCCCCACGGGATCTCCACGTTGCGGCTGCGCAGCAGGCTGGCCACCCCGTCGTAGCGCTTCTTGCCGTCGACGTAGGCGAAATAGTCCTCGTCGGTGAAGGCGGGCGTGATCCCCCACAGGGTGAACACCTCGTCGAACACCGCCTGCCACGCGTGCATGTGCACCTCGGCGGTCGGGGTCAGCACGCCGTCCAGATCGAACAGCACCGCCGCCGCTCGATGAAGATCGGGGAGGGCGGGGGTGTCGGGCACGGCGGAGCCTCCGGGTGGCTGAGAGCGGAATCGAGCGGACCGGCACGTCGGGGTGCCACACTGTCCAGGCTAGTGCGGAGGTGCACCCCACGGGAAGACGCCGCCGACCCGCATCCGCGGGACGCAGGATCGCCCCCCCGGGAACAGAAAAGACCCTCCGCGCACCCGGCAGAGCCCGGTTACCCTTGCTGCGTTTCCGCCCTGGGGGAGTTGGCCTGGGTGCCGTCACGCGGAGAGCCGAGGATCAGTCTACCCGAGGTCGCGGGCGGGACCGACCTGCGCCCGCCCGCCCCGTCGCCCCCTCCCCGCGTTACGATCGGAGACGCGGGCGCACCGCGGCGCCCGGCGAGAGGGACGCATGCACGCCACCGAGACCGCACAGGCCACGCACGAGACCATCGACGCCGACGAGTTCGCACGCCGGACCAGCGCGATCCTCGGTGCGATCACCGAAGTCATCGACGGCAAGGACGATGCGATCCGCAGCGCCCTGATCTGCCTGCTCGCCCAGGGGCACCTGCTCGTCGAGGACGTGCCGGGCGTCGGCAAGACCATGCTCGCGCGGGCGCTCGCGGCCAGCATCGACGCGACCGTCCGACGGATCCAGTTCACCCCCGATCTGCTGCCCGGCGACATCACCGGGGTGAGCGTCTACAACCCGGTCGCGCAGGAGTTCGAGTTCAAGCCCGGTGCGGTGTTCGCGCACATCGTGATCGCCGACGAGATCAACCGCTCCTCCCCCAAGACCCAGTCCGCGCTGCTGGAGGCGATGGAGGAGGGGCAGGTGACGGTCGACGGGAACTCGCGTCCGCTGCCGGATCCGTTCCTCGTGGTCGCCACCCAGAACCCGCTCGAGATGGAGGGCACCTACGCGCTGCCCGAGGCGCAGCGCGACCGGTTCATGATGCGGATCTCGATGGGCTACCCGGACGCCGCGGCCGAGACGCTGATGCTGCGCCAGCGCGACGTCGCCAACCCGCTGGACGCGATCCGCCCGGTGCTGGCCGCGTCCGACGTGCGGGCGCTGATCGGCTGGGCCCGCTCGGTGCACGTGGCGCCGGCGCTCGAGGAGTACGCGGTCGCCCTGTCGCAGGCGACCCGCTCCGACTCCAACCTGCATCTGGGCGCGAGCCCCCGCGCCACCCTGCAGCTCGTCCGGGCGGCCAAGGTGCAGGCGGCCCTGGACGGCCGCGACTTCGTCCTGCCCGACGACCTCACCGCGCTCCTGCCGGCCGTCTTCGCGCACCGGCTCATCCCCGCCCGCGGCCTGCACCGCGCCGGGGCGCGCCCGATCGAGGCGGCGCTCGAGGGGATCGTCCGGCGCACCCCCGTCCCCATCGGCCTGCCGCGGTGAGCCGCTCGGTCTCGGCGCCGGCGCCCGGGCGGCGGATGACCGGGCGCGGGGTGTCGGTGCTGCTGACCGGGATCGCGCTGGTCATCGCCGCGAACGTGTTCGCCGCGCCCATACTTCTCGCCGCGGCCGTGCTGCTGCTCGCGATGCTGATCCTGTCGGCGATCGTGGTGTTCGCCCCGCACCGGCGGGCGGTGGTGAGCCGCACGGTCGCGTCCGATCTGCTCACCGTGAGCGACGACACCACCGTGCGGGTGCGCGTGGACCTGCGCACGCTCCTCTCCGCTCCGGCCGGCCGCTGGCATGACGTGCTGCCGCCCGCGGTGCGCGGATCCTCCTCCGGCGCGTTCCCGCCCGACTCTCGGGAGACCGTGCCCGGCGGCGTCACCATGACCATGACCTATGCGATCAGCGGCGCGCGACGGGGCCTCGCCTCGCTCGGGCCGTTCCAGCTCACCACGACGGATCCGTTCGGGCTCTTCCGCCGCACCGACGAGCTGGGCGATCCGACGCCGATCACGATCGTCCCCGCCGTGCTGCCGCTGCCCCGGCTCGCCGACCGCACCGGCCGCGCCGGCGGCACCGCGCAGACCTCGTCGCATCGGCTCGGACAGGGATCCGACAACCTCTCGCCGCGGCGGTACGTGCCGGGCGATTCGATGCGGCGGATCCACTGGCGCGCCACCGCGCATCGCGGCGACCTGATGGTGCGCCAGGAGGAGCAGGAGTCCAGCCCCGACGCCCTCGTCGTGCTGGATCGCGCCGGCGTGCGGTGGGGACCGGCGGATCCGACGATGCCGGGCGCCGTGGCCGCGGGCTTCGGCGAGGAGGGCTTCGACCGGGCCGTGACGGCGTGCGCCTCGATCGCGCTGCACCTCGTCGATCACGGGTTCGCCGTCGACGTGGTCGATGCGACCGGCGTGCTCATCGGGCGGCTGCGCGGGGCGGAGGATGAGCGCGACGGGCTGCTCGTCGCGCTGGCCGGCACGGCTGCGCGCACCGGGGAGCGCGATGCCGGCCTTCCCGCGGCGAGCGAAGGGCATACCGTCGGCCCGCTGGTCATGATCACCGGGGCGCTGGACGCCGCCGATGCCGCCGCCCTCACGCACGGCGGCGCGGGCACGCCGATCCTGCTCGCGACCGCTCCCGGCGCCGATGCGCTGGCCGCGGCCGGCGCGCGGGGCTGGCGCACCGCCACGCTCGGCGACGACCCCGCCATCGCGTGGGCGAACACCGGCGCCGACGAGGAGCCCGCGCATGCCGGCACCTGACCACAGCGCGTACGGCGGACCGGCACGGGAGCGCAGCGGCTACTCCGGCCCGGTGGCGGCCGCCGCGCTCTGCGCCCTGGGCCTGCTCGTCGCGGTGTGGCCGCTGAGCGCGGTCGTGGAGCCCGGAGCGTGGAGCGCCGGCGCCGCGGCGGCCGCCGGATCCGTGATCCTCACCGGGCTGATCGTGCGGCTGCTCACCCGACGCAGTCCCGCATGGTTCACCCTTCCCGCCGTCCCGATCGCGCAGCTGCTCGTGGGCGCCGTCACGATCACCGTCTTCACGTCGGCGCAGACCGGGAGAGGCGGCCTGCTCCTCACGCCCCAAGCGCTCGATCGGATCGGCGCGCTGCTCTCGACCGCGACCGAGGAGATCCGCGCGGGCGTCGCGCCTCTTGCCGCCAGCCCCGCGGTCGCCGTCGCGGTCGCGGTCGTCACCGGGTTGCTCGCGCTCGTGCTGGATCTCGTGCTGGTCGCGCTGCGCGGCGGTCTCGTCGCCGCCGTGCTGCTGACCGCGGCGGGCGCGGTGCCGTCGATCATCGTGCACGAGGATCTGAACCCGGTGTGGTTCCTCGCACTCGCCGTCGTGATCGTGCTGTTCCTGCATGTGCGGTTCGGGCCGCAGGGATCCGGGCGTCCTGGCGCCGCGGGGCGCGCGACCGCACCGCCGATCCGCACCCGGGCCGTCACGACCGTCGTCGTGGGGGCGTTCTCCGTGGTCGCCGCGCTCGTCGTCTCCCCGCTGCTGCCGCTCTCGGCTTCCGGGATCGGCGCCGGCGGCGGGACCACGACCCTCAGCGCGACACTCGATCTCGGGCAGGATCTGCGCCGCCCCTCCCCCACGACGGCGCTCACGCTGATCAGCGACGACGGCATCGCCCCGTATCTGCGCATCGCGACGCTCTCCTCGTTCGACGGCAGCCAATGGCAGCCCGATCATCCCGCCACCGCGCCGCTCACGCAGGGACTCGAGGCGGTGACCGCGCCCGAGGGCGTGGCGACGCACAGCACGCACACCACCATCCGCACGACGGGCATCGCGGGTGCGTGGCTGCCCATGCCCTATCAGGCGACAGCTGTGCGCGGCGTCGGCGGCAGCTGGGTCGCGGCGCGGGAGAACCGCACCGTGGTCGCCGCGAACGCCGACGCCGCCGATCAGAACTACACGACCGACACGACGACCGTGGTGCCGACGCTCGCACAGATCCGCGACTCGACGGCCTCGGGATCCGATGCGCCGGCGGCGCTGCGCGCGCTGCCGAAGAACATGCCGGCGGTGATCGCGGCGGACGCGGAATCGGTCGCGGGCG
This sequence comes from Microbacterium panaciterrae, assembly GCF_039541635.1. Lineage (NCBI taxonomy): Bacteria > Bacillati > Actinomycetota > Actinomycetes > Micrococcales > Microbacteriaceae > Microbacterium > Microbacterium panaciterrae. The sequence goes on along the minus strand of NZ_BAABGP010000014.1, from coordinate 200,386 downwards.
GAGCGGGCACCGACTACGACAAGCTGATCGCCCTGCAGACCTGGTTCCGGGCCGGGTTCCGCTACTCGCTCAAGACGCCGGTCGATGAGGGCTTCGACGGCACGAACGTGCAGGCGGTCGCCACGTTCCTCAGCGTGCGCGAGGGGTACTGCGTGCACTTCGCGGGCGCGTTCGCGCTCATGGCCCGCTCTCTCGGCATCCCGACCAGGATCGTCGTCGGCTACCTGCCCGGCACCTCGACCGATCGCCGCTCCGACGACGGCAAGGTCGTGTTCGACGTCGGCACGGATCAGCTGCACTCCTGGCCCGAGGTGTACTTCCAGAACATCGGCTGGGTGCCGTTCGAGCCGACCGCGACACGCGGCGTGCCGACCGGGTTCGTCGACCCGACGGGCACGGGCTCCGGCCCGGACGCGACCGCGACCCCCGGTGCCACGCCGCAGCCGACCTCGACGTCGGCGGCGAAGGATCCGAACCGCTCCGACATCCCCAACGCGGGCGCCGCGGGAGCCGCTGTGTCGAGATTCGACCCGAGGCCGTTGCTGTGGGCCATCGCCGGCGTGATCGTGCTGCTGCTGATCCCGGCGGGGTTGCGTGCCGTGCAGGGCGCGCGGCGGATGAGCCGCGCCGCACGCGGGGACGCGGTGGCCGCCTGGGACGAGCTGCGTGCGATCCTGCAGGATCTGGGGCTCCCCGCCCCCGCTTCGGAATCCGCCCGTGCCCGCGGCGCCAGGCTGGTGCGCGACCGCGGAGCGGATCCCGATGCGGTCGCGGCGCTGGTGAACGCTGTGGAGCGCGCGAGCTACACGCGTCCGGGGGCGCCGGAGACCGGATCCGATCTCCGTGGCGCGCTCGGGACCGTGCGCGCCGGGCTGCGGGCGCACGTGTCCCGACGCGACCGGATCCGCGCGCGGCTCGCCCCGCGCTCGCTGCTCGGCGACCGGATGCTGGCGACCTCGACGTCCTGACGGAGGGGACCCGTCAGGATCCCTCCACCGGCTCCGGGCTCCGCGGCGCCTCCGCCGCCCGCGCGGTCGTGACCGCAGCCGTGGACGGCTGAGACGGTGCCGCATCGCCCCGGCGCCGGTGCCACCAGCGCAGCCCATGGTCGATCCCGACGCCGAGGATCACGGCGAACACGACCGCGATACCGACGCCGAGCAGCGGGTTGTCGTGCACCCACTGGCCTGCGATCAGCCCGATCGCGAGCGCATAGGCGACCCAGGTGACGCAGGCGAGCGCGTCGTAGAGGAAGAACCGGCGGTGCGGGTACCCGGTCTGGCCGGCGACGTAGTTGACCGCGACCCGTCCCCACGGGATATAGCGGGCCGTGATGATCAGGGCCGCGCCGCGCTTGTCCAGCTCATCGCGCGCCCAGTCGAACATGCGGTGCACTCGCGGGCGGCGCATCCACGCCCAGCGCTCGGTGCCGATCGTGCGGCCGAGCAGGTAGGCCATGTTGTCGCCCGCGATCGCGCCGATCAGTGCGGTGAGCCCCAGCAGCACCAGATTCGGTTCGCCGCTGTGCAGCGAGAGCGCGGCGAGCGCGACCAGAGCGGTCTCGCTGGGCAGGATGGTGGCGAAGCCGTCGATGAAGAAGAACACCAGCAGCACCGGGAAGAGCCAGAGCTGACCGGCGGCGTGCAGCAGCCAGACGTTCAGCAGTTCCATGCGGGGGCGCTCCTGCGGCGAGGACGGACAAGGGGATCGCTCTCACGCTACGCGGGCGACGCCCGGCCGTCGTCATACCAGAGGGTGATGTTCCGCGTTGTTCATCTCGGCCGTTCCGGGCGGCGGCTGGCGGCTGGTCCGGCTCAGGCGCGGCCGGCGTGCTCCGCGCACGGCACGCTGTCGCACGCCGCGCACACCACGTCCTGGTGCCGGCACGACGGATCGGGGCAGTTCGCGGTGCGGTTGGTCGCCGTCCCGCACCCCGCGCAGACCCCGATCAGCGCGGCGTGGTCGCTGAAGTCCACGGATCCTCGTCCGTCGAACACGTACAGCGATCCTTCCCAGAGCCCGTCGTCGCCGTACTCCTCGCCGTAGCGCACGATCCCGCCGTCGAGCTGGTAGACCTCGCCGAACCCGCGCGAGCGCATCAGGCCGGAGAGCACCTCGCAGCGGATCCCGCCGGTGCAGTACGTGACGACCGGGCGGCCCTTGAGGTCGTCGTAGGCTCCGGAGTCCAGAAGTCCGACGAAGTCGCGGGTCGTCTCGGTGTCGGGCACCACGGCTCCGCGGAAGCGCCCGATCCCGGCCTCGAGCGCGTTGCGTCCGTCGAAGAACACGACCTCGTCGCCGCGTTCGGCGACCAGCTCGTGCAGCCCCGTCGGGCTCAGCCGGGTCCCGCCGCCGACCACCCCGTGCTCGTCGACGCACAGCTCACCGGGCGCCCCGAAGGAGACGATCTCGTCGCGCACCTTCACGCTGAGCTTCGGGAAGTCGGCGCTGAAACCGGCCGCATCGACCGCGGTCCCCTCGCTCCACTTCACGTCCGCCTCGCGGAACGGCGCATAGGAGCGGAACGAGCGCAGCCACTTCTTGACCGCGGGCAGGTCGCCGCCGAGGGTGCCGTTGATTCCGTGCTCGGAGATCAGGATCCGCCCGCGCAGGTGCAGTGCGTCGCACAGGTCGCGCTGCCAGAGCCGGATGGCCTCGGGATCCGGCAACGGGGCGAACGCGTAGAACAGCACGATCTTCGGGGTGGGCACCCAGCGATCCTAATTCGACTGGGAGCGCCGCCGGGCCCAGGCCCCCGCGGCCTCGCTGGAAAGCGCCAGCAGTGCGAGGCACTGCAGCGACGCGGAGAGCAGCGTGCCGTTGAACCCGAGCGCCAGCCTGCCGTCGAGATAGTCGATCGCGGTGGAGAGCACGCCGATCGCGAGCAGCACGAGCAGCACGGCGCGGGAGCGCCGCCCCCGCCGCAGCACGAGCCACGCCATGACGAGCTGGGCGACGACGATGGCCGCCGCGAAACCGAGGGCGCCGAACAGCACGGCCCGCGCGAGATCCGGTCCGTCCGTGACCGTCGTGCGCACGGTCGGATCCGTCGCCGCCGTCACGATCAGGGCGCCGAGGTCGATCAGCCCGCCGAGCACGACGACGCCCACCGCGAAGAAGATCGCGAGCGGCGCGCGCCGCATCGACCGCTCCGCCGTGGTGCGCAGGGATTCGCCGTGCCCCTCTCCTGCACGCTGAGCGGCGGGGTCGGCGTCGTCGGTGCCAGCGCCGGGGCCTGCGGATCCGGCGTCCGTCGCGACGGCGGAGACGTCGAGGATCGGGAGATGCCCGTCGGTGATGAACCGGTCGCCGCCGCCGTTGCGCGAGTGGTAGCCGGTGGTGAAGTCGGGAAGGTCGCGGATGCGCACGGCAGGATCGGCCTCGCGTGCGCTCTGCACGACGAAGTCGCGTTCGATGTCGGTGTTCTCGTCGATGCGGTGCGTCACCTGCAGGGTGAACAGGCTGAGCCCCACATCGGTGTCGTACGTGCCGGCGCCGAGCCAGTCCGCCTGCGCGCCGCCGGGCAGCAGCCAGCCCGGCGGGCAGTGCCAGAAGCGCACGTGATGGCGCTGCTTCGGATTGCCCGCCACCTCCTGCTGGTAGGCGACGTCGTGCCGGCGACCGAACAGCATGAGCGGCGACACGGGCGCGGTCGGATAGCTGCGCCGGGTCAGAGTCGACACGATGATCCCCCAGGTCGACGCCGCGGTGATCTCGTCGGCGCGGTGCCAGCCGCCGCGAGTCATCACGGCATCGAGCTGCAGGGCGGATCCGTCAACGCCGAGGTTGACCGGATCGCCCAGCAGACCGTCCGCGGTGCGCGTGCGCCCGAAGAAGTAGTCCGGCACGTAGAGGTCGCTCAGCAGCTTGTGCAGCCGGGGCAGCACCAGGTAGGCCATGATCGCCCACACCGGCAGGAAAAGCAGCACCGACCAGGGATAGCGGAACCCCTGGATCGAGATGATGCCCGCCAGCCAGACGGCCGAGACGGTGCCGACGAGGAATGCGATCCGGTCGAAGACCGTGGAGGACGGCAGCGGCTGCTGCATCTGCAGCGCCCACCGTCGCCGCGACGGATGCTGCTCGTCGCCGCGCGCCCCCTCGTCGCTGGTCCCCGCGGGCTCGGATCTCTCAGTGCCGGTCACCACGTGCCTCTCCTTCGCGGTCTTCTTCATCCTGGCACGCCTCGCCTGCCGGCGGATGCCCGTGTCCGGGAGGGCTCAGGGGATCGGATAGGATGGTCAGGTTGTCTTCCTGGTGACGTGTCCGAGCGGCCGAAGGAGCACGCTTGGAAAGCGTGTGTTGTGCAAGCAACCGCGGGTTCGAATCCCGCCGTCACCGCCAGGCAGAAGGGCCTCCGCACATGCGGGGGCCCTTCCTCATTCACCGGCTCCGAGGTGCCCGCGACTCAGGGCGCCGGGATCCGGATCCCGTAGGTCGTGCTTCCGTCGCCGGATGCGAGAAGCGCGAACCCGAGCCGCTCGTAGAAGGCGCCGGCCGGGGCGTTGTCAGCGTTCATGGAGAGATGCAGCGCGGGCACGCCGCGGCGGCCGAGCTCGGCGAGCAGCGTGTCGATGAGGCGGCGGCCGAGGCCCTGCCCCTGGGTCTCCGGCAGCAGATCGATGTGCAGGTGCGCGGGGTATTCGCGGACGATGGCGTCCTCCCGCGGCACCATCCGGTCGCCGTAGCCGAGGAACTTGTCCTGGGCCGTGGGCTCCGCGGCGCCGGAGCGGCGGTAGCGGTGCACGCGAGACGGCCACCACTCGTCGCGGAACCACGCCGCGAACGCATCCGTGTCGTCGGTCGCCACGACGTAGCCGATGACACGACCGTCGTCCGACTCCACGACCCAGCAGAGCTCCGGGTCGCGCACGCCGTAGGGCACCGCGAACAGGTCTCCCCAGAGCGCGTCGTCCTCGAGCATGCCCGTCGCGTCCTTCCCGACATCGGCGGTCTTCACGCACACGTCATACAGGCCGTCAGCATCGGCGGCACGGTAGGGGCGGATCTGTGCCACGGAAGCTCCTCGGGATCGCGAACCCGTTCAGCCTATCGACCGTGCGCGGGCGGACCGCCGATGCCGCGGTCGCGCGGGATGTCCTCCCCCGCCTCGCCCGGCATCCCCACCCGGCCCACCCAGCGCCACAGCACCGCCGCGGCGATCAGCGCCACTCCGCCGCCGACGAGCGCCCCGCCGACGGTGTCGCTGAACCAGTGCACGCTCAGCACCGTGCGGGAGAAGCCCATGGCGACCACCCAGACGGCGCCGCCGATCGCGGTCGCGACCGCCGGGAACAGGAACCACAGCACGATGGCGACCGTGGCCGCATTCGCGGTGTGCCCGGAGGGATAGGATCCGAAATCCGACGCGATCAGCAGATCCTCCGGCCGGGGCCGACCCAGCAGGTGCTTGATGAGCTGCACGACGGCCGCGCTCGCGACGAAGGCGGCGAGCGCGTAGACCGAGGCCCTCCAGCCCCGCAGCAGGCCGACCAGCGCGATCCCGAGCGGGACCACGAACGTCGCGAACCAGCCGCCGCCGAGGAAGTTCATGACCAGCGCGAAGCCGATGAGCGGGTCGGAGCGCCATTCCCCCATCTCCAGGTTCCAGGCATCGTCCCACGAGACGATGAGCCCGGGGCGCAGGATGACGAGGGCGCCGACCATGGCCGCCACGGCGACCGCGGCGATTCCGGTCCACAGCGCGATCCGTCGTGTCATCCGGCCATTCTCCCCCGGATCCGGTCCTGAGCCAGTCGAAGTCCGGTCCCTGAGCCTGTCGAAGGGTCCGGGGCGACGCTTCGACAGGCTCAGTGAACGGAACGACTCAGCCCTTCGTCGCGCCGGCCAGCAGGCCGCGGACGAAGAAGCGCTGCAGCGCGAAGAACACGATGAGCGGGACGATGATCGAGATGAACGTTCCCGCGGACTGCAGGAACCACTTGTCTCCCCACGACCCGGACAGCGAGTTCAGCGTCTGCGTCAGCGGCAACGACGAATCCGGCGCGAAGATCGTCGCCACGAGCAGGTCGTTCCAGACCCAGAGGAACTGGAAGATCCCGAACGAGGCGATGGCCGGCATGGCCAGCGGCAGGATGATGCTGAAGAAGATCTGCCCGTGCCCCGCACCGTCCACCCGTGCGGCCTCGACGACCTCGGCGGGGATCTCCGCGATGAAGTTGTGCAGCATGAAGATCGCCAGCGGCATGGCGAAGATCGCGTGCGCGATCCATACCGTCGCGAAGCTGTGATCCACGTCGCGCAGCGTGAAACCGGGGAAGATCTCCGTCCCGAACAGCGTGAGGCCGCGCGAGAACAGCGAGAGCAGCGGCACCAGCGCCATCTGGATCGGCACGATCTGCAGCGCGAACACGAACACGAACACGAGGTTCTTGCCCTTGAAGTTCATCCACGCGAAGCCGTAGGCGGCGAGCGACGCGATGAAGATCGGGATCACCGTAGCCGGGATCGTGATCGCGAGCGAGTTGATGAACGAGGCGCCCAGGGTCAGCGCGGTGCCGCCCGAGGTCAGCGCGTCGGCGTAGTTCTGCAGCGTGAACGACGGGTTCACGAAGACCGTCCACCAGCCCGTGCTGTTCGAGTCGGCTCCCGGGCGGAACGACGTCACGAACAGTCCGAAGGTGGGCAGCGTCCAGAAGATCGCGATGATCACCGCGGTGATCGTGGCGCCCCGCGACGTGAGCCGCTTCTGCGCGTTCGCCTCGTGGCGGCGGGTGTCGCGCTCGACCTGGCGCTTGGTGCGGTCGTCGGTGACGACCGCCTGCGTCGCACTCATCAGCGGATCTCCCTCTGCTTGGCCATCTGCCGTGCGTTGTAGATGATCAGCGGCAGCACGAACAGGAACAGCACTACGGCCAGCGCCGAGGAGTGTCCGTAGCTCTGGAAGCGCTGCTGCTGGTTCACCATCTCGAAGCCCAGCACCGTGCTGTTCGCCCGGCCGCCGGTCATCACCGCGACGATGTCGTACACCTTGAGCGAGGCGATCGTGATGGTGGTGAGTACGACGATCAGCGACGAGCGGATCCCCGGCACCGTGACGTTGCGGAAGCGATCCCAGGCGTTGGCGCCATCCAGCGATGCCGCCTCGAGCTGCTCGGTGGGCACGGCCTTGATCGCGGCGGAGAGGATCACCATCGCGAACCCGGTCTGGGTCCAGATGAACACGATGAGCAGGCAGATCGTGTTGACCAGGGGCGTGGTGTCCAGCCACGAGATCGGCTTGCCGCCGAACAGCGTGGCGATCGCATTGAGCAGTCCGATCTGGTTGCCCTGCCGGTAGTCGTAGATGAACTTCCAGATGATGCCGGCGCCGACGAACGAGATGGCCACCGGCATGAACACGAACACCTTGAGGATCTTCTCGCCGCGCGCCCGGTCGATGAACACGGCGTACGCGAGACCGAAGACCGTCGACACGATCGGGGCGATGAGCGCCCAGATCAGCGTGTTGATCACCGACCAGAAGCCCTCGGGGTTCGTGAAGGTCCAGGCGTAGTTCTCCAGCCCGACGAAGTCCTTGCCGGTCTTGTCGAAGAACGACTGGATCACCGTGCTCACGGCCGGATAGATGAGGCCGATGATGAGCAGGATCGTGGCCGGAGCCATGAACAGCACCAGCTGCAGCGTGTATCCGGCACCCTCTCGCGCTCGGTAGTCGGCGAAGAACAGCAGGCCGCCGGCGATCAGCGCGATCGCCATGACGTAGATCACGGCGTTCTGGTACGGCCGCAGCATCATGAACGCCAGGACGGGGATCACGAAGCAGGCGACCAGGCGGAGCCAGAAATAGCCCCTCCCGCGACGCGGCGCGTATTCGATGAGCAGCAGCAGGATCGCGGCCACGGCGCCGAAGACGACGAGCACGATCGGGATCTGCAGCAGCGGATTCAGTGCGCCGATCCAGATGAAGAAGCTGTTCAGCGAGAAGCCGATGGTGGTCGGCTTCACGGTGTCCGAGGAGCCGGCGAGGATCAGGGCGAAGAAGATTCCGACCATCGCGACGGCGCCCACGATCAGGGCGCCGACGGTGAGGGACCGGGATCCGGTCGTGCGGCCGGTTCGCGTGGAAGCGGTCGCGGTGGGATGCGACATGTGGACCCCCTTCTGGGTTCGACGTTGAACTCTGTCAGGACCTGCCCGAGGGGAACGGCGGGGCCGCCCGCCAGAGGCGGACGAGCCCCGCTGTCCTCTCAGGTAGTGCTCAGACTAGTTCTTGTAACCCGCCTGGATGTCGCTGAGCACCTGGTCGGTCGGCTTGCCGTCGATCCAGCTGACCATGCCCTTCCAGAACGACCCGGAGCCGACGGTGGCCGGCATCAGGTCGGAGGCGTCGAAACGCAGCGTGGTCTTCGGGTCCTGCAGCGTCTTCATCGCGTCCTGCAGGAACGGGCTGGAGGCCAGCGACGCGTCTGCGTTCTTGTTCGCGGAGATGACGCCGCCCAGCTTCACGCGCGCGTTCGCGAAGTCGGCGGACGACATGAACTCGAGCACCTTCTGCGTCGCGGCGGTGTCGCTGAAGCCGGCGACGAACTCGCCGCCACCCTCGATCGTGTTCTCGCCGGCCTTCATGCCCGGCAGCACGAACGCGTACACGTCGCCGTCCGCGGCGACCTTGGGCGCGGCTCCCGCCTTGGTCTTCACGTCGAGGAAGTTCGACGAGAGGAACGAGGCCTGGTGCGTCAGCGCGCAGGTGCCGTCGGCAACCTTGGCCGCGACGTCCGCGAAGGCGGTCGAGTTGATGCTCTTCACGTCGCCGAAGCCCGCGTTGACGTACTTCGGGTCGAGCAGGATCGTGCCCACGGCGTCGAAGGCCTGCTTGATCTGCGGGTCGGTGAACTTCACGTCGCCGGAGACCCACTTGTCGTAGACGTCGGTGCCGCTCTGGCGCAGGACGAGGTCCTCGATCCAGTCGGTGCCAGGCCAGCCGGAGGCGTCACCCGAGGCGAAGCCGGCGCACCAAGGTGCGGTGCTGGTCTTCTCCTGGATGGTCTTGGTCAGCGTGAGCAGGTCGTCCCAGGTCTTCGGGACCTCGACACCCCACTCCTTGAACTTGGCCGGCGAGTACCAGACGTAGCCCTTGACGTTCGCGAGCATCGGTGCGGCGTAGAACTTGCCGTTGAACGTGCCGTAGTTCTTCCAGTCCTTGGACCAGTTCTTGTCGACGTTGGCCGAGACCGCCGCGGGGGCGGTCTTCACATCGCCGGTGTCGACCAGGCTCTTGAGCAGGCCGGGCTGCGGCACGATCGCGATGTCGGGTGCGCTGCCACCGGTGACCTTGGTGACGATGTTGCCCTCGAAGCTCTTGTCACCGGTGTAGACCACCTTGATGCCGGTGTCCTTGGTGAACTGGTCGAAGGACTTGTTCAGCAGGTCCGCCTCGGATCCCGTGATGCCGCCCGAGATCTTCACGGTCTGCCCCTTGACGGACGAACCTCCGCCGGACGAACTGCCGCCCTCGGCGCATCCCGCGAGCGCGAGACCCGAGACGGCAAGCAGCGCCAGAGGTGCCAGCAGGCGACGTCGCTGAGACATTCCCATACGTTTCTCCTTTGAATCACGCGGAAACCAGTTTCTCCGCGCTGGGGGCTCCTCCCAGGAACCGCTTCCAGGTGACACTAATGACCTTTGCCTGCTTCCCGCAACGTTGATCTGGTCACAACTGCATAACCGAAGGGTTCGAAGGCGGAGCCTCGTGGGAGCGTTTTCAAGGAACCGGTTCCACAAAGCCCTTCTGATCGCTAGGGTGGGGGAATCCGTTTTTCTAGGAGGACGCAGTGACCGGGATCATCGATGTCGCGCTGCGTGCGGGCGTTGCGAAATCGACGGCCAGCCGCGCGCTGAGCGGGAACGGGTACGTCTCCGCGGAGACCAGGGAGCGCGTCGAGCGCGCGGCACGAGAACTCGCCTACTCCGCGCACTCCAGCGCATCCAGTCTCGCGACCGGACGCACGTCCACGATCGGCGTGATCATGCCGATGGCCGACCGCTGGTATTTCGCCGAGCTGCTCAGCGGAATCCAGCGGGCGCTCGTCGACGACGGGCTGGACCTCGGCCTGTACGGCGCGACCGAGGGCAGCGCGGAACGCGCCCGGATGCTGGACCACGCCCTCGCCGGGCGACGCTTCGACGGCATCATCGCCGTCTGCCTGCAGCCCGGCGCGCATGAGCTCGAGCGGCTCACGGAGACCGGCCTGCCGCTCGTCTCGGTCGGCCCGTTCTCCGAGCGCGCCGACACCGTGACGATCGACGACGTCGCGGCCTCCCGGGTCGCCACGGAGCACCTGATCGACCTCGGGCACGAGGACATCGCGTTCCTCGGCGACGAACCGGATGCCGACCGGTTCAGCTTCGGCGAGCGCAAGCGCCTGGACGGCTACTGCCAGGCGATGATCTCGGCGGGACTCGATCGCCGGATCCGTCCCGTCACCACCCGCTCGACGATCCCGGAGGCGTTCGAGACGTCGGCCGCGCTGCTGGCGGACAAGCGGCACCGCCCGACCGCGATCGCCGCGGTGTGCGACGAGGCGGCGATCGGCGCGATCCTCGCCGCGCAGCGCCTCGGCATTCCCGTGCCCGGTGAACTGAGCGTGACCGGCATCGACGATCATCGCTACGCCGAGATGTTCGCCCTGACCACGATCCGGCAGTCACCCAAGGAGCAGGGCGCGGAGGCGGTGCGGCTGCTCCGTGCGCGGATGCAGGATCCTCAGGCGCCGCTCGGGCACGTGGTCGCGCCGGTCTCCCTGGTCGCGCGGGCATCGACCGCGGTACCACGCAGCGACGCCCGCTGAGGATCCGGCACGGCGCGGTCTCGCCCCGCTCTCATGCCGTGCTCCCAAGCCGTGCTCCCGCCCCGCACACGCACGAAGGCCCCGGGAGAACCCGGGGCCTTCGCGGAGCGTCGGTGAGACGAAGGTTACTTGAGGGTAACCGTCGCGCCAGCCTCCTCCAGAGCGGCCTTGGCCTTCTCGGCGGCCTCCTTGTTGGCGCCCTCCAGGACGGCCTTGGGGGCACCGTCGACGACGGCCTTGGCCTCGCCGAGGCCCAGCGAGGTGAGCTCGCGGACCGTCTTGATGACCTGGATCTTCTTGTCGCCGGCAGCCTCGAGGATGACGTCGAAGGAGTCCTTCTCCTCGACCTCTTCCGCGGCACCCGCGCCACCGGCGCCGGCAACGGCGACGGGAGCAGCAGCGGTGACGTCGAACTTCTCCTCGAACGCCTTCACGAACTCGCTGAGCTCGACAAGGGTCAGGCCAGCGAACTGCTCGAGCAGCTCTTCGGTGTTGAGCTTCGCCATGATGTATCTCCTAGATTGATGGGGTTTGTGGGACGAAGACCTGCAGGGCGCTCACGCGGCCGCTGCGGTCTCCAGCTTCTCGCGAAGGGCATCGATGGTGGCCGCAGCCTTGCCCATCGTCGCCTTCATCATGCCCGCGGCCTTGGCCAGCAGAACCTCACGGCTCTCCAGCGAGGCGTACTTGTCGACCTCGGCGGCGCTGAGGGTGTTGCCCTCGAACACGCCGCCCTTGATCACGAGAAGCGGGTTGGCCTTGGCGAAGTCACGCAGAGCCTTCGCAGTGGCGACGAAGTCGCCATGCACGAACGCCACGGCAGACGGACCCTTGAGGTCGTCATCCAGCGACGTGATCCCCGCGTTGTTCGCGGCGATCTTGGTCAGCGTGTTCTTCACCACGGCGTAGCTCGCGTCCTGACGGATGCTGTTGCGCAGCTGCTTGAGCTGGGCAACCGTCAGACCGCGGTACTCGGTCAGCAGGACGGCGTTCGAGTTCTCGAAGTTCTTCGTGAGCTCGGCAACCGATGCATCCTTCTGCGCCATGGTCACTCCTTGGTGGGTACGGGATGCTCCACGGCGGTGGAACACCGGCCTCGACCGCCGCGCAGCGCTCTGCGGGCAAAGAAAAACGCTCCGGCGCAAGCGCACGGAGCGGGAGACCCAGAATCCTGGATGATCGTTCGTGACACCTGCGCGGGCCTCTGCGTCTCGGATCCGGGGATCCTGCAGTGCTTCGATCGCCCCGCACTCGCATGCACGACGATGACCGGCGGTCTTCGGTTATGCCCAAGGTTACGCGATCCCCGACTCCCCACCAAATCCGCCGTGGCTCGCGCGGCCGTCTGCGGGCCCCCTGCGTCCGTGCACCCGCGAGTGCACGGCCTGTTGCCGAGTGCACCGGCTGTCGACGTGAAGAGGCGGTGCAGTCGGCACCATGCCGTGCACTGGGATCCTGGGCATCCACGAGCTCGTCACGGGGCGACGATTCCGAACGCCTCCAGGCGGCGGCCGAGGGCCAGCGCCGTGCGAATGTGATCGGACTCCCAGCGGGCGAAGCGCGACTGTGTCGTTCCCCGGATCCAGTCCTCCCGCCTCTTCTCGTCGAAGAGCACCTGCTCGAGTGTCCGACCCGACCGCATCGCCTCGTCGAGATACTTGTCCTTGCCGTCGAACTCACCGAATCCGTCCACGCCGACGAACCGGAAGTCGACGTAGTAGGTCGTGCCGTCCGGGCCCGCCACGGGGGCCTGCAGCACCGGGGGCGCGAAGCCCAGCCGATGCAGCTGCAGGCGGCTGACGCTCTCCCCCGGCAGCTGCGCCCGGCCATCGCTGAAGTCGGCGACCCAGCGCGCCCGGCGTACGCCCCGCGATCCCGCGGCGTTCGCCAGCCTCGTCTGCAGCCCGCGGCGCCACGACACCACGGAATCGATGTCCCATTCGCGCAGGCGTTCGCCCATCTTCCGCTCGGCCGCATCGGCGAGCGCCACCCCAGCTTCCCGTGGCAGGGCTCCGGTCAGGTCGAACACGGTGCGACTGAGCGACGTGCAGCGGATCCCGTCGATGACGACGACGTCCTCGGCGGGAAGGTCGGCGACGTGGCGCTTCACGTCCGGGGCGCTCGAGATCCGCGCCGAGGCCTCCGTCGTCATGTGCACCCGCACGCAGTCGATCCGGTACAGCGGGAGCCTCCAGAGCACCGCCGCGGACGTGTGCGACATCACCGCGCCGCCGGTCGCATCCCTCGCCACGGCGATCACATGCGCACGATGGCGCTCTTCGGGCCACAGCGCCTCGCGATCCTCGGTCGCGATGTACCAACCGCGCCGGATACGGAAGAGCACCCCGTGGCGCACGGCGTCGGCGATGCGCCGATCCGTCCAGCCGTTCAGGACGAGGTCGTTCCGCGAGCGCACCAGCTGCTCCAGCTGAGGCGCGTGCGGGAGAGGGATCGCGAGGGCTGAGGACATCCTTCAGCATGTTCCGGCGCATGCGCGACGAGGAGCGCGATCACGCACTCCGTGCACAACCCGGCCGAGGGCGCGCCTGTGCGGAACCATGACAGGAGAGGCCACGGTGCACGGGATCCTGCCGAGTGCACCGGAAGATCGCGTCAACAGGCCGTGCGTTCGGCAGAATCCCGTGCACCTGCGGCGCCCGCGCACGGCCCGCACGGCCCGCACGGCCCGCGCGTGGCCCGCGCAACCACCGCGGCGCGCCAGGCCGTGGGCGTCGGCGCCCGGAGGTAGCCTCGAGAGGTGACCCCGGATCTCGCAGCGCGCATCGTCGCGGATTCGCGCGACCGGGTCGCGTGGTTGCGGGCACGGGCGCGCGGCATCACCGCCACCGACGTCGCGGGCCTCACCAGCGAAGGCTCGATCGCCCGAGCCGCCGATGCCAAGCTCGGCGCGGGCCCGCGGTTCGCCGGCAACGCGTACACCGACCATGGCCGCAGGCGCGAGCCCGAGATCGCGGCCTGGGTCGCCGCCACGCACGGGATCCTGCCGTCGTCCGCGCTGTTCCGCGCGGAGGTCGAATCACGGCACCTCGCGACGCCGGACGGCATCATGCAGGATCCGGCCGGGCGCGTCACGCTGGCCGAGATCAAGACGACCAACAAGTCGTGGCGCGCGATCCCGCGCACCTACCTGCGCCAGGTGTGGTGGCAGCAGCACGTGCTGGGCGCCGAGCGCACCCTGTTCGTCTGGGAGGAGCACACCGACTTCCAGCCGATCCACGACGAGCCGCACTGCGTGTGGATCGACCGCGACCAGCGCGAGATCGACGCTCTGGTCGGTCTCGCGACCCGCCTCATCGACGAGCTGTACCAGCGCACCACCGGGCGCACTCCCCCGTCGCCCACTCCGCAGGCCGCGGAGAGCCGCCGCGAGGCGCTGCGCGAGCGCGACATGTTCCGCGCCCTCGCCCTGGCCGAGTGAACCGGGCGCGCGTCAGCTGCCGTTCGTGAACGTGCAGGTGGGATTCGTCAGGATCGGCTTGGTGTAGGTGAGCGTCGACACCGTCGGCGAGACCCACCCCGCCCACGCCTTGGTGCGCACGATGGAACTGAACGTCTCGCCCAGCAGGCCGCCGAGCAGGCCCGAGAGCAGCGTCTTGGTGAAGGTCGTCGTGTAGACGCCGTTCGCGTCTGGACCGGTGGTGGGCACGGACTGCCACGCCGTGCCGGCGATCTGCCACTCCGTGTTGGCGGCGGCCGTGAACCCGGTGTACGGCGCGATCTGACCGGTCCACTTCCACGTGACAGCCATGACGGTACCGCCCAGCAGGGCACTGTGGCAGGTGGTCACGGCGGTGAGCTGCGGCGGGACGAGCCGGATCGCGGTGACCGCACTGCCTGAGGCGTACTCCGGATCGACGTAGGACGCATCGGTGAGCTGCGGTGGAGGCATGGTCGCGATCCCGAGCAGCCCCGCGATCAGGACCACCCCCGCGAGCCGGATCCGCACGGTCATGAGTCCGGATCGCCCTCGGTCGCCGCGGAGGTCGTCGCCTGCCTGCGCTCGCGCGGCCAGAACGCCCAGACCACGAGTGCGGTCGCGCCGAGCGTGAGCCCGCCCAGCACGAACGGGTTCCCGAACGCGACGATCAGCGGAGCGATGCCGGGAATCGCGAAGCGCACGATCCGCACGGTGCTGACCGGATACGGCGCAGGGTCGTCCTGCGCGTTCGCGTCGCCCCGCAGAGTGATCAGGCGCTGAGCGGCGGTGTCGCCCAGCGCCACCACGCGCACACGGTGCGTGACCGGCAGCTGCCCCGGCCGGTCCACGGTCACGACGTCGCCGACATGCACGTCACCGGCGGGGATCTGCTGCACGATAGCGACGGATCCGGCAGGGATGGTGGGCGACATGGATCCGGTGCGGAACATGATGAGCGTGATGTGCGCGGTGAGGGCGAGCACCACCAGCACGATGCAGATCAGACCGGCCAGCGCCGCGACCCACAGCAGGATCTCGCTCAGCACGCCACCCGCCGACGGCCGAGGACGGACGCCGGCACCGGCCGACTCGCGTCGCGCTCGTCGGGTCGCCGGCGCCGGGGTCGAAGTCTGGGTCATCGCCTTCTCCTGCTCACGTTCTCCTGCTCACGTTCTCCTGCTCACGTTCTCCTGCTCGCGATGCTCGGGCGTCAGCTCGAGGTCGCGGCGAACTGCCAGGTCTGCGTCAGCGGCAGTCCTTGCGCGCCGTTGCCGGTCGCCGCGGGCATCGTGATCGCGAAGCAGTAGTTCACCTGGTTGCCGCCGTTCGCCGTGAGCGTCTGCGACGTGGCCGCCGAGGTGCTCAGCACGGAACCGTCGGCCACGACGCTGACGGATCCCGCGGCGGCGTAGTCCGCAGCCGTCGCGCACTGCGCAGCCGTCACGGTCTTCACGCCGTATGTCAGGTAGTCGGCGAGCGTTCCGGCCGCGTACGTGCTCGCGGTGAGTTTGACGGTCCCCGCGACGGACGGGTTGACGGTCTTCACGCTGAACAGCGCGTAGACCGTCTTCCCCGGCGCGAGGGCGGCGGCATCCGCGGCCTGGGCGAAGACCATCGCGATCGCGGTGCCCGCCGTCGCATGGCTGGCGAAATTCGTGCCGTTGACGCTGCCGACGACATCGAACCTGCCCGCGGTGAAGGTTCCGGTCGCGAACTCGGAATCGTTCCAGCTCGCGAGCGTCATCGTCGCCCCGACGCCCAGCACGAGCCCGCCCGCGAGCACGGCCCGCACCCGCCGCAGCACGAGGCTGCGGCGGCGCGTCCGGAGCCCGCGGCGCGTCGGCACGATGATCACCGTCCCCCCTGACGCATGCGTGCTCAGTTCGACGTAGCCGTGAAGGACCAGGTGCCGGTCGCCACGCCTCCCTGGGTGAGCGACGACTTGGCGGTGGCGATGAAGCACAGCTGGGCGGCGGTTCCGGCCGTCCCCGCGGTCGCTCCCTTCGTGAGCGCGACGCTGGATCCGGCGGTGAAGGTGGTGAGATCGGCGCCCGATGCGACGAGAGTGCCCGTGGTCGCGGTGGCGTCGCAGGTCGCGCCGGCGGCGATCGAGTACACCGAGTATGAGATGTTGACCGCGTTGGCTCCGGTCGCGGTGCCCGTCGAGGCGACCAGCGTGGCATTGCTCGTCGTCGCCGAGTCGAGCCGCACCCAGAACGGCGCGTACACGACGTCGCCCGGCGTGAGGTTGCTGAACGGCGCGCTGAAGGTGAGCGCCGCGGCGGTGTCGCCCTTCGTCACATTGTGATCGCTGAATCCGGCGGTCGCCGACGTCGTCGACCCCTGCAGGTTGAACGAACCGGCAGTGAAAGTCCCGGTCGCGAATTCGGAATCATTCCATGCCGCGAGGGTGATGGCGGCGCCGACGCCGAGCACGAGGCCCCCGGCGAGCACGGCGAGGATCTTGCGACGGGTGCGGGTGGTGTCGGAAGGCGTAGTGGTCATGATCGTCCTCAGTTCAGAGCTGTTAACCTGATCCTGCATTCCGGAATATCAGTATGCAAGGAGGTTCACACGTTCTTGAGGTCGGCTTCACAGACCCTTGAGGATCCGCCTCACGGCGTCCCGACGCCCCCGGATCCCGCACCCCCGGGGAGCCCGCCCCGCCGGCGGCCTACTCGGCAGGCGCGAGGGCGATCACGGCGCCGAGGGCGTCGCGATGCACCGCGATCGCGGGCCCCGCGGCATCGACGAGGACACCCGTCATCTCCGGGTGCTGGGCGATGACAGTGCCGATCTGCTCGGCGCTGAACGGCAGCGGCTGGTCGCCGCGGCCCAGGGCGATGACCTCGAGCGGGTGGCTGAACAGCTGCAGGTAGCGCTCGCCGTCGGCGGTGTGCGCCTCGGCGACGCCGAACTGCCCGTCGCCGTCCGCGTCGCTGACCGCCACCCACATCCGCGCGGTCGTGAGCGCCTCGGCCACACGTGCCTCCGAGTCCGCCTCGCGGGGAGCTGCGAGCAGCGCCTTGATCGCGAACGACGGATCGGCTTCCTCGAGCGCCTTCTGCAGCACCTCGGAGGGGAACACCACCCGGTTCGTGCCGGAGGCGTTGTCGATGATGAGTCCGGCGAACGGTCCTTCGATCACCTGCTGGTACACGGCCTGCACCGGCTGCACCACGGCGGACGTCTCGGACGGATCCTCATCGCTCTGCTGCACCGAATCGCGCACGGCGGCCGCGGCGCTGAACGCGAGCATGAACGAGTTCTCCCCGTCGTTGACGACCGCGACCGAGAGCGGTCTGCCGGCCTGGATCTGCTCGCCGGCGTCGCCGTGCACGCGCAGGAACAGGTTGCCCTGCAGGGACTGGCGCAGCACGCCCAGCAGCTCGGCCTGGCTCGGATCCCCGCCGAGCTGAGCGAGCGCCTCGCGCAGCAGCACGTTGTCCGGCATTCCGGGGATCGATTCGGTCTGCGTGGGCGGATCCGCCGGGGCGAGCGGCAGGGGCGGCCGTCCGGACGGAAGGTCCGCGGGCGCCGGGGCCGGGGCGATGAGCGCGTCGTCCACGACCGTGTCGATCAGGTCGTGGCCGGGCGCCGGGCTCTCCGCGGGGGCGTCGACCGTCGGCCCGGCGGGCGCTCCGAGCCCGCGGAACGCCTGTACGGACACGTTCACGGCGGGGACGTCCTCCGCCGCCTTCTCCGCGAGCGCCTCAGCCGGAGACTCCGGGGCGACATCGCCCTGCGGCTTCTGCGACGGCGCTGCCTGCAACGGCACTTCCTGCGACAGGACGCCGTCGGCGGATGCCTCAGCGTCGACGGCCTCGTCCTGCTTCTGACGGCGTGAGAAAAGTCCCATCCGGCCAGCCTAACCGGGCGGAGCCGTGCCGTCGTGACGGGGAGATGAACGGGCCGCGGGATCAGATCCTCTGGATCGGCGCGATCTTCACCAGGAGCTTCTTCTGCCCCGCCGTATCGAATCGCACGTGCGCGATGCGCTTCGCACCCTCGCCCGTGATCGCCTCGACCCTGCCCTCGCCGAAGTCGTCATGGCGGATCCGGTCACCGG
Source organism: Microbacterium panaciterrae (assembly GCF_039541635.1). Taxonomy (NCBI): domain Bacteria; kingdom Bacillati; phylum Actinomycetota; class Actinomycetes; order Micrococcales; family Microbacteriaceae; genus Microbacterium; species Microbacterium panaciterrae. The sequence goes on along the minus strand of NZ_BAABGP010000014.1, from coordinate 182,067 downwards.
CGGTCAGTTCGAGATCGCCGTTGTCGCGCACCTTCGCGGTCACCCGGTTCGGGAACTTGTCCATCGCGGTGGACAGCGGTTTCAGGCCCTCCCGCCGCGGCAGCTCGCGGGCGGCGAACCGGTCGCCGGAGCCACTGGATCCGGATCCGCCGAAGCCACCCGGACGGCGCGCGTTCAGCGCACGGGACTGGGTGCCGCCGCGCGAGTTCACATCGCCCGGCGACTGCCGCCAGTCGATGAGTTCGGCGGGGATCTCCTGCAGGAACCGGCTCGGCATCGCCACCGTCACCTCGCCGAACTGGGCGCGGGTCATCGCGAGGGAGAGGTGCAGGCGCTTGCGCGCGCGGGTGATGCCCACGTAGAAGAGCCGCCGTTCCTCCTGCGGCCCGCCCGGCTCGTTCGCCGAGATCCGATGCGGGATGAGGTCTTCCTCCACGCCGGTCACGAACACGGCATCGAATTCGAGGCCCTTCGCGGTGTGCATGGTCATGAGCGACACCACGCCCGACTCGTCGTCGAGGTCGTCGGCGTCGGAGACGAGCGCGACCTCGGTGAGGAAGTCGGCGATCGTGCCCTCGGGGTTGTTCCGGGCGAAGTCGCGGGTCACCGCGATGAGCTCGTCGAGGTTCTCCAGGCGCGCCTCGTCCTGCGGGTCGCGGCTGGCGCGCAGCGCGTCCATGTAGCCGGTCTTCTGCAGCAGCAGGGTCAGCCCCTCCGCGACCGCGGTGGGCGGGGCGACCTCACCCGACGCGGGCAGCATGATCTCGGTCGCCTCGCGCAGCACCGCATCGAGCTGCGCGATGGCCGCCTGGATCTTCGGGCCGACGCCCAGCTGGCCCGGATGGGCGAGCGCGTCCCGGAAGCTCAGGCCGTGCTGCTCCGCGAAGCGGGCGATCGAGGACTCCGTGACGTCGCCGATGCCGCGCCGGGGCCGGTTCAGGATCCGTCGCACCGCCATCTCGTCGGCCGGGTTCGCGATCGCGACGAGGTAGGCCAGCGCGTCCTTGATCTCGGCGCGCTCGTAGAACTTCGTGCCGCCCATGATCTTGTACGGCACGGCGGAGCGGATGAAGATCTCCTCCAGCGCGCGGGACTGCGAGTTGGTGCGGTAGAACACGGCCATCTCGCCGTAGGGCATGCCGGCTCGGCGCAGCGCCTCGACCTCGTCGGCGACGAACTGCGCCTCGTCGTGCTGCGAGTAGCCGGTGAAGCCGACGATCGCGTGGCCCGCGCCCTTGTCGCTCCAGAGCTTCTTGTCCTTGCGGTCGAAGTTGTTGCCGATCACGGCGTTGGCCGCCGAGAGGATGTTCTGGGTCGAGCGATAGTTCTGCTCGAGCAGCACGACCTTGGCGCCGGGGAAGTCGCGCTCGAACTCGCTGATGTTGCGGATGTCGGCACCGCGGAACGCGTAGATGGACTGGTCGGAGTCGCCGACGACGGTGAGCGCGGCTCCGGGCTCGACGCCTGCCGCCTCGTGCGGGTCGGGCTCGAAGATCATCATGCCGTTCGAGGCATATGGCTCGGGCGCGTTGCCCTGAACGGGCCGGGTGAGTTCGTGGATGAGGGCGTACTGGGCCGCGTTCGTGTCCTGGTACTCGTCCACGAGGATGTGCCGGAATCGGCGGCGGTAGATGTCCGCGATCTGCGGGAACGCGCGGAACAGATACACGGTCTGCCCGATGAGATCGTCGAAGTCGAAGGCGTTCGCCTTCTGCAGCTGTCGCTGGTAGTCGGCGAACACCTCGATGAAGACCCGCTCGGCCGGATCCGACATGTTGGCCTGCCGGGCGTAGGACTCGGCATCCTGCAGCTCGTTCTTGAGCTTCGAGATCCGCGACTGCATCGCGGCCGGGGTGAACCCGAACGCGTCGGCCTCGTGGTCTTTGACAAGTCGCTTGATGAGCGCGCGGGAGTCGCCGGAGTCGTAGATCGTGAACGACTTCGTGAATCCGAACTGCTCGGCCTCTCGGCGCAGGATCCGCACGCAGGCGGAGTGGAAGGTCGAGATCCACATGCCGCGTGCGGAGTCGCCGACCAGCTGCACGACGCGCTCGCGCATCTCCCCCGCGGCCTTGTTCGTGAAGGTGATCGCGAGGATCTGGCTGGGCCACGCCTCCCGCTGACGCAGCAGCAGGGCGATCCGCCGGGTGAGCACGCTGGTCTTTCCCGATCCCGCCCCGGCGACGATGAGCAGCGCCTGCCCGCGATAGGTGACGGCGTCGAGCTGCTGCGGGTTGAGCCCCGCGAGCAGGTCGTCGGCGGCAGCACCGGAGGTCGCTCCGTGCACCCCTCCGAAGGAGGATCCGGGCGGGAGGATGACGGGTGACGGGGCTTCGCTCATGACCCTTCGAGTCTAGGTCCGGCGTCCGACATCGGCTTCAGCGGCGGAAGGCGTCCACACCGAGATCCGGATGGTCCACGAACACCCCGTCCACGCCGGACGCGCCGATCCGAGCCCACTCCGCCCGGTAGTCACCGAAGGCGGCTGGTTCCCCCGGCACCCGGAATCGCTCGTCCAGGAACGCGTTCTCAGGGCGGCAGGTCCAGGTGAACACGACGAGCCCGCGCTCGTGCGCCCGGGCGACGAGCGCGGCGCCATCCCCCTCGAGCAGAAGCAGCTTGTCTACGCTGATGCCGTCCACGACACCGGTCAGATCGTCCAGGCCCCGCGGGGTGAGCGCTTCTGCGTAGGTGCGCGCGGCGGCGCCGTCGCGGGCGACGAGGTCGGCCGGCGCCCCCTCGGCCTCGAGCAGATACACATAGTGCGCCACGACGCCGCGGGCGCGCAGCTCGGCGAGCACCGTCTGCTCGAACGACTCGATCCACAGGGGATGCTCCCCTGAGGCCCACCCGGCCGCACGCAGGTCGCGCTCCACGAGCGCGGCGAGATCATGCCCGATCCCGGCGAAGTACGTCGCGTGCTTGATCTCCAGGACCACGCCGATCTCGCGGTCGTGGATCGCTGATCCTTCGGCGACCAGGGCCAGCAGATCCGTCAGCCGCAGGATCGGCTCGGTGCCGTCGTGGGCGGCCGATTCCGGCCGGATCGCCGGGATCCGCTCCCGGCAGCGCAGGGTGCGAAGCTCTGCCCAGGTGAAGTCCTCGGTGAACCAGCCCATGAGGTCTTCGCCGTCGATCCGCTTCGTCGTGCGCCGGTCCGCGAACTCCGGATGATCGGCGACGTCGGTGGTGCCGGAGATCTCGTTCTCGTGCCGGATGACCAGCACGCCGTCACTCGTGGCGACCACATCCGGTTCGACGGCGTCCACGCCCATCGCGAAGGCGACGCGGTACGCCGAGGCCGTGTGCTCGGGCCGATACCCGGGAGCGCCGCGATGGCCGATGATCAGAGGGGTGCCGAGTGGGTTCCGCCGGGTCACGCTCTCAGCGTACGGCAGTGCCGCACGGACGATCGGCCGCTATCCTCGAAGAAAGAAGACCACCACTTCTGAGGAGTGAGGCCGACCATGAGCAACTTCGCGTTCAACAACCCGGCGTTCAAGCAGCAGGATCCGCGCGCCGTCGCGACCTATCCCGGAGGCCCGCAGGCGGGCGCCCAGAGCGGGCAGTACGCGCCCCCGCCGCCCGCCGGGCAGTTCGCCGGCGCCCAGCAGGCCGCCGTCAACGCCCACCTCGAGGGCATGTACACCGCGCCGTCGGCCGGCTCCCTCGAGACCAACCGGATGACCGTCGAGGACACCGTGTGGAAGACCGCCGGCCTGTTCGGCATCCTCCTCGTGTTCGCCGTGATCGGCTGGTTCTTCACTCTCGGCGGTGTGAGCGCCGTCGGCGCCCGCAGCGTCAGCATGCTGCCCTGGGTCGTCGGTGCCCTCGGTGGCTTCGTCCTCGCGATGATCGTGAGCTTCACCTCCCGCAAGAAGGTGCGCCCGGCGCTCATCTTCGCGTACGCGGCGTTCGAGGGGCTGTTCATCGGCGGCATCTCGGCCTTCTTCGAGGTGCTGTGGCCCGGCATCGTCATGCAGGCCACGCTGGCCACGGCCGCCGTCGTCGCCGTCACCCTGGCGCTGTTCGCCAGCGGCAAGGTGCGCGCCTCCGCGAAGATGACCAAGATCGTGATGATCGCGATGCTCGGCTATCTGGTGTTCTCACTGCTGAACGTCGGCCTGATGCTCTTCAACGTGCTGCCGCAGAACCAGATGTTCGGTCTGTACAGCGCGAAGGTCGCCGGCATCCCGCTCGGCCTCATCATCGGCGTACTCGTCGTGTTCCTCGCCGCGTACTCGCTGGTGATGGACTTCGACCAGATCCAGCAGGGCGTGCGCAACGGCGCCCCGCGCGTGTACGGCTGGCTCGGCGGCTTCGGCATCATGGTCACCGTCGTCTGGCTGTACGTCGAGATCCTGCGCATGATCGCGATCGCCCGCAGCAACTAGCCACGGCTCGGAATCGACGAAGGCCGCTCTCCCTGGGAGGGCGGCCTTCGTCGTTCTCCCAGCGATCCGCTCAGCCGCGCGCCTTCTGCTCCAGCAGGGCGCGTTCACGGTCGTTGCCGGCGAGGGCGGCGGCGGTCACGAACTCCGAGCGCGCCTCCTCGCTGCGGCCGAGGCGCAGCAGCAGCTCGCCGCGGGTCGCCGGCAGCAGGTGATACCCGCGCAGCGATCCGTCCGCCACCAGCGCGTCGATGATCCGCAGCGCCGACGCGGGCCCGGTCGCCATCGCGACGGCCGCGGCGCGGTTCAGTTCCACCACGGGTGAGGGCGCGATCCGTCCCAGCGCCTCGTACAACAGCACGATCCGGTCCCAGTCGGTCTCCTCGACCGAGCCGGCCACCGCGTGGCACTCGGCGATCGCGGCCTGCAGCGCATAGGCACCGCGCCCGCGGCCGAACGAATCGGCGCGCGCCAGCGCCGCCCTGCCACGCGCGATCCTGCCCCGATCCCACAATCCGCGATCCTGATCCGCCAGGAGGATCGGATCCCCGTTCGCGTCGGTCCGCGCAGGGAACCGCGCGGCGGTGAGCTCCAGGAGCGCGAGTAGCGCGTGCACGTCCGGCTCCTGCGGCACGAGCGCCGCCAGCACCCTGGCCAGCCGGATCGCCTCCCGGCCGAGGTCGGGTCGCAGAAGGTCCTCCCCCGCCGTCGCGGCGTGCGCCTCGTTGAACACCAGGTACAGCACGCTCAGCACCCCGCCGAGGCGCTGCGCGAACTCCTCGCGCGGCGGCACCTCGAACGGCGCCTTCGCCGCAGCGAGCGTCTTCTTAGCCCGCACGATGCGCTGCTGCACGGTCGCCGTCGGCACCAGGAAGGCACGGGCGATCTGCTCGCTGGACAGCCCGCCGACGACCCGCAGCGTGAGCGCCACCCTGGCCTCCCGGGAGAGCACGGGATGGCAGGCGATGAAGACGAGCCGCAGCACGTCGTCATCGATCGCGTCCGGATCCCACGGCTCGGCGTCGAGCGAGGCATCCTGCTCGCGCTGCGCGTCGTGCGCGATCCCGGCGAGACGTTCGTCGTAGCGCTCCCGGCGGCGCCATCCGTCGATCGCGCGGCGCTTGCCGACCGCGGTCAGCCAGGCGGCGGGGTTGGCCGGCACGCCGTCCCGGGGCCAGTGCGAGAGAGCCTCCAGGAGCGCGTCCTGGGCCAGATCCTCCGCAAGGCCGAAGTCTCCCGTGTACCGGGTGAGGGTCGCGACGATCTTCGCCGATTCGATGCGCCAGACCGCGGCGACGGTGCGCTCCGCCGAGGAGCCCGCCGTCGCCGCGGTGCCGGATCCGGTCATGGCCGCCGCCCTGGAATCCTCGCGCTCACTCGGCGGATCGCGCGTCCGCCTGCTCGCGCCACTCGGCCTGCTTCTCGACCCACTCGTTGTCCGCCGGGAAATCCGCCAGCTCCGTGACACGACGCACCTCGAGATACGAACCGGGGCCGAGCGGCGCCCGCTTGGCCCACTCCGCCGCTTCCTCGCGCGTGGACGCCTCGATGATCCAGAAGCCGTTGAACAGCTCCTTGGTCTCCCCGTAGGGGCCGTCGGTGACGAGCGGGGCCTCGGCGGAGAAGTCGACCACGAAGCCTTCGGCTGCATCGGTCAGACCCTCACCGGAGAGCAGGACACCCGCCTTGAGCATCGATTCGTTGTACCGCCCCATCGCCTCGATGACCTGCTCGAACGGCATCTCCTTGTACGCCTCCACGCCCTGGTCGTCCGCGCGCATGATCAGCATGAACTTCATGATCTCGTCTCCTCATTCTGGGGTCGTGTCTCGACCCTCTCACTCCAGACGTCGAACGAGAAGACGCCGGATCGACACCCGCTCGAAGATTCTCCGGAACATTTCTAGACTCGCGATGTGGAATCCTCAGCAGCGCTCGCCGGACAGATCCGCTCGATGCTGCGGGAAGCCGCGGATCCCGCTCTCGCGCCCGGGCAGCAGGCGTACATGAAATCGGCTCTGCCGTTCCTGGGCGTGCGGGTTCCGGAGGTGCGGCGTCTCGCGCGCGAGGCCGCCTGGGGCATCTCGGACGCGGACGAGCTGCGCGCCGCGGCGCTGCCGCTGTGGCGGGAGGCATCGCACCGCGAGGAACGCTACGCGGCACAGGCGCTGACGGCGTTGCGGCCGCTGCGCGGGCGGCTCGACCTGCTCGACGTGCACGAGGAGATGATCCGTACCGGGGCGTGGTGGGATCACGTCGACGAGGTGGCGCACCGCCTCGCCGACCTGCTGGACGCGCATCCCGCGGAGCTGGCCGTGGAGCTGCGGGTGTGGGCGAACGACGAGGACTTCTGGATCCGCCGCGCGGCGATCATCGCGCAGCTCGGGCGCCGCGACCGCGTGGACCGGGCACTGCTCGTCGACGCGATCGAGCCGAACATCGCCGACCCGGAGTTCTTCGTCCGCAAGGCGATCGGCTGGGCGCTGCGCGACTTCGCCCGGACGGATCCGGACTGGGTGCGCGCATTCGTCGACGCGCACCCGGGTCTGTCGCCGCTGAGCCGCCGCGAGGCGCTCAAGCACCTCGGCTGACTCAGCCGCTCTCGACGATGTTCGCCTGACGCCAGATGCCCCTCACCGATATGGCAAGGGGCATCTGGCGTCAGGCGAGCGACTGCGTCACTCCCACTCGATGGTGGCCGGCGGCTTCGACGTCACGTCGAGCATCACGCGGTTGACCTCGCGCACCTCGTTCGTGATGCGGTTCGAGATCTTGGCCAGCACGTCGTACGGCACGCGGGTCCAGTCCGCGGTCATCGCGTCCTCGCTCGAGACCGGACGCAGCACGATCGGGTGACCGTAGGTGCGGCCGTCGCCCTGCACACCCACCGAGCGCACGTCGGCGAGCAGCACCACCGGGCACTGCCAGATCGTCTGATCCAGCCCCGCCGCGGAGAGCTCCTCGCGAGCGATCGCGTCCGCGTCGCGGAGGATGTCCAGCCGCTCCCGGGTGACCTCGCCGATGATCCGGATGCCGAGGCCCGGACCGGGGAACGGCTGGCGACCCACGATCGCCTCGGGGATGCCCAGCTCGCGGCCGATCGCACGCACCTCGTCCTTGAACAGGGTGCGCAGCGGCTCGATCAGGTCGAAGTCGAGATCGTCGGGGAGCCCGCCGACGTTGTGGTGCGACTTGATGTTCGCGGTGCCCGCTCCGCCGCCGGACTCGACCACGTCGGGGTACAGCGTGCCCTGCACCAGGAACTTGACCTTCTCGCCCGACGCCTTCGCCTCTTCGACGAGGTCGCGCTGCACCTGCTCGAACGCGCGGATGAACTCGCGGCCGATGATCTTGCGCTTGGTCTCCGGATCCGTCACGCCGGCCAGGTGACCGAGGAACGTGTCGGCCGCGTCGACGGTGATGAGACGCACGCCGGTGGAGGCGACGTAGTCGCGCTCGACCTGCTCCCGCTCGCCCTTGCGCAGCAGGCCGTGGTCGACGAAGACCGCGGTCAGCTGATCGCCGATCGCCTTGTGCACGAGCGCGGTCGAGACGGCCGAGTCGACGCCGCCCGACATCGCGGAGATCACACGGGCGTCGCCGACCTGGGCGCGGATCCGCTCCACCTGCTCGGCGATGACATTGCCGCTGTTCCAGTCGGCGGAAAGGCCCGCACCCTTGTGCAGGAAGTTCTCGATGATCTCCTGGCCGTGGTCGGAGTGCTTCACCTCGGGGTGCCACTGCACGCCGTAGAGCTTGCGCTCCTCGCTCGCGAAGGCCGCCACCTGGGTGGATCCGGTCGAGGCGAGCACCTCGAAGCCCTCAGGGGCGCGCGAGACCTGGTCGCCGTGGCTCATCCACACGTTCTGCTCGGCGGGCTGGCCCGACAGCAGCGTGGAGTCGTTGGCGGGGATCGTCGCATCGGTCGCGCCGTATTCACGGAGGCCCGTGTTCGCGACCTCACCGCCGAGCGTGCGCGCCATGTACTGGAAGCCGTAGCAGATCCCCAGGGTCGGGACTCCGAGGTCGAACACCGCGGGATCCAGCTGCGGGGCGTCCTCCTCGTACACGGAGGACGGGCCGCCGGAGAGGATCAGCGCGACGGGGTTCTTGGCCGCGATCTCGGCCGCCGTCACGGTGTGCGGCACGATCTCGCTGTACACGCCGGCCTCACGCACGCGGCGGGCGATCAGCTGCGCGTACTGCGCGCCGAAGTCGACGACGAGGGCGGGACGCTGCTCGGTGTCGGGGCGGGGGTCGGCTGCGGGAGCAGTGTCGGTCAACGGGCACCTTCCGTGGCGGGAGTGGTCGAGGTCGGGTCGAGGTCGGCGGCTTCACGCTTCACGAGGTAGGCCTTCACCTCGCGGGCGACGCGGGTCTCCATGATGAAGGAGAGGAACGGCACGACGCCGCCGAGGGCGAGCAGGATGAAGCGCGGGAACGGCCAGCGCATCAGGCTCCACACCCGGAAGCAGGCGAACAGGTACACGACGTAGAACCAGCCGTGCGCGACGAGAATCCCCATCGACAGGTTCAGCCCGTCGCCGGTGGATTCCAGGCCGCCCTTCAGCCCCTCCACGACGGGGGCGAACGACAGGAAGCCGCCGGATCCGCCCGCGAAGAGCTCGAGGTGGATCGGGGTGTACTTGAGGACCATCTCGGTGCACAGCAGCAGGAGCATGACACCGGTGATCACTGAGGCGATCTGGTAGAACTTCAGCGCCCCGCGGATGGCCGGGAAGCTCACGGCTTTCGGTTCGGGCATGCCTCCAGTCTAATCGCCGGATCTGTGCGCCTTTCCCGTGTACGACGGAGGCCGCCGGATCCGAGACGAGCTCGGGATCCGACGGCCTCCGTGCCGTGCGGGGACGATCAGCCGAAGATGCCCTTCAGCAGATCCGACACCCCGCCGAGGATCGAGCCGATCACGTCACCGCTGTGGCCGTTGCCACGGCTCACGTGCACGGTCGCGGTGACCTCGTTCCCGTCGGCCTGGGTGACCGCGAGGGTGTACTTGTCGGGCTGCGCGTCCTTCGGCACCACCGGCGCCGCGGCGAACGATCCGTCGGCGGCGACCTTCGCGGTGCCGAGCGCGACGACCACGCCCTTCTTGCCGCGCAGCTCGAGCGTCACGGTCGCACCCTGCGTGAAGTGCGCGCCGCGGACGGCGAGCGCCGTCCCCGCCTGCACCTTGCCGTCGCCGCCGACCAGGATCGTGCCCTGGAACGGACCGGTCTGGCCGGCCACCGTGATCGGCAGGTCCACCGCGGTGCCCGTGCCGGCCACCGCGACGTGCAGCGACTGCGCGCCGTTCACGCCCTGCGGGATCGCGAACGTCAGCGTGGCGGTGCCGGCCTCGTCGAAGGCGTCGACCTTGACGGTCGCGTCCACGGCCGAGGTGGCCAGGGCCGTGCCGCCGAGTGAGACGGTGACATCACCGGGCGCCTTCTCCCCCGCGCTGAACGCGAGCGAGCTGAGCGTCAGGGTGACACTCTCCCCCGGTGTGTAGCCGGCCGCGTCGGCGGGCGCGGTGAGCGCGGCGCCGATCGCACGCTGTGCCAGATCCGGCGTCGCGGTCTTGTTGGCCGCGAACCAGTCCACCATCGACTGCAGATCGACCTTGCCGGTGTCCTTCTTGCCCGTGCCCTTGGCGAAGGTGAGGAAGCTGTCCCCACCGGCCGCGAGGAACGAGTTCGCCGCGACCGTGTAGCTCGCGGACAGATCGACCGCCGTGCCGTTGAGCGTCATCCCCGTGATGTGCGAGCCCTGGGGCGCCGCAGGATCGTAGGTGTAGACGAGCTCCTTCGAGACGCCGAGCTTCAGGAACGGACGAGCCGAACCCGCCGGCTGCCACTGCTCCTCGAGCACGCTCTTCAGCTGCGCTCCGGTGAGCTGCAGCGTCATCAGCGTGTTGGCGAACGGCTGCACCGTCGCCGCCTCCCGGTAGGTGACGTTCCCGTCGGGGTCGGACGCACCGGAGGAGGCGTACGTCAGGTTGGCCCGCAGACCGCCCGGGTTCATCAGGGCGAGGTCCGCACCGGTCGACCACTTCTGCACGTCGGCCACGAAGTTGCCCAGGGGGGACTCGCCACCGCGGTTCTCCGTCTTGCCGTCGCTCTGGCGTGCCCGGTTGAAGTCGCCGGTGATGGATCCGAGTGCGACCGCACCCAGCTGATCGGCCTGCTTCTTGGCGGCGTCGACGATCGCCTGCACGGCCGGGTCCGCCGGATACTGCGGCACCTTGTTGACGACGAGCGGCTTGATCTCGTTTGTGATCGAGAGCAGCTTCTTGCTCGCGGGGTCCACCTTGATGTCCATCAGACCCAGGTTCTCGCCGTACTGACCCGCCGAGACCACCGGTCGCCCGTCGATCACGTGGTTGTACGCGAGGTGGGTGTGCGCGGACACGATCGCGTTGACGTCCTTGGTGACGCCGTTCACGATCTCGCCGAGACGCGAGGCGGGCGTGATGCTGGCCACGTCGGCCGTGGTCGCCCCCTCGTGCACGAGCAGGATGATCACGTCGGCCTCGCCGTTGGACTCATCGCCGTCCTTGAGGTCCGTCGCGACCTTGTTCACCGAGTCGGCGATGCTGCGGACCTCGAGGCCCTTCATGCCGTCCGGGGAGACGAGGGTCGGCAGATCCTCGGTGACCGCTCCGATGAAGCCCACCTTGATGCCCTGCACGTCCTTCACCCAGGCCGGGGTGAGCGCGGGCTCACCGGTCTCGGTGACGAACACGTTGGAGCTCAGGTAGGTCCAGTCCGCGCGCTTCTGCACACGGTCGCGGAGGTCGGCGTAGCCCTGGTCGAACTCGTGGTTGCCCGCCGCGCTCACATCGAGACCGGCTGCGTTCAGCGCGTCGATCGTCGGGGTGTCCTGCTGGATGAAGGACGTGAACGTGGAGGCGCCGATGAGGTCGCCCGCGGCCGCGAAGATCGTGTTCGGATTCTGCGCCCGGATCTGCTCGACGGCGCCGGCCAGAACCGCGGCTCCGGCGGCGGCGCCGTCGGCCTCGATGCGGCCGTGGAAGTCGTTGATCGTCACGACGTTGATGTCGACCGGATCCGCCGTCCCGTTCAGGCCCACCAGGATCGGGTCGTGGTCGCTGGCGCGGTACGGCGTGCCGGCCTCGGTGGAGGCGAAGGCGTAGCCGCGGTCGCTCCACTCGGGCGAGTTGATGCTCCACACGCCCGCACCGGTGATCGCCTTCGCCGCGGACGGCGACGCGATCACGTGGTCGAGGGATCCGAGCTCACCGTCGAAGGAGTAGGTGTGCTGACCCGCCGCGTACGTCGGCTCGACGTCGGTCCACCCGGCCTGGGCGAACACGTCGATCGGGTCCTCCTTGCCGTAGGCGTTGAAGTCGCCGACGAGGAAGACGTCGCCGCTGCCGGAGCTCTTCTGCACCTGCTGCGCGAACGCGAGTTCGGACTGCGCCTGCTTCACGCGGTCGGCGTTGAAGAAGCCCTGACCGTCGGCCGGCTCGGCGCCGGCGCCGGTGGGCGGGGACTTCGACTTCAGGTGCGTCGTGATGACGGACAGCACACGGCCGCCGGGGGTCTGGAACGTCTGCGCGATCGGCTCGCGGGCGTTGCCCCACACGGTCTCGTCGATGACGGTCGACGCGTCGCCCTTGAGGGTGACGGATGCCTTCTTGTAGACGATCGCGGTGGTGATCGCGTCGGTGATCGCCGGGTTGTTCAGCGCCTGCGGTGTGCGCACGTAGTCCCACACATCACCGCCGGCGGCGTCGTTGAGCGCACCGACGAGGTTCTGCAGCGGAGCGTCCAGCGCGAGACCGAACTTCGGTCCGTTCTCGACCTCCATCAGGCCGACGACGTCGGCGCCGAGGCCGTTGATCGCGGCGACCGTCTTGGAGCGCTGGATCTGGAACTGCTCGGCCGTCTTCGCACCGCGCGCGTTCGCGTCCTGGCTCGACAGCGTCGTGAAGAAGTTGTAGACGTTGAACGACGCCACCTTCACGTCGCCGCCGACCGTCGGCGGGGTCACCGGACGGGGGTTCTCGGTGCCGTAGGTCGGCTTGTGCGAGGCGTCGCTGGTGCTGTCGATCGGCACGACCGGCTGCAGACGCCAGTCGCCGAAGCCGTACTGCAGGACCACGCCCTCGGCCGGGAAGTTCACGGTGTCGCCGTTGCGGACGACGGTGTCCTTCGTGAAGTACGGCTGGTCGCCGATGTGCAGCTTGTTGTTGATCTGCAGCGACCATCCGTCATCGAGCAGGATCCGCTTCGCGCGGTTCTGCGCGGTGATCGCGTCGGCGTCCGGACCCGGACGGGAGAGCTCGGTCGCCTTCACGTTGAGCTCGCCGGCGTTCAGCCACAGCGTGCCGTAGTTGTACAGCTGGTGGCTGGAGGCGATCTTGTAGCTGCCGGCCGGTGCGACGAGCATGTTCTCGTACGCCTCGCGATCCGCGCCGAGCACGGAGTCGGGCAGCGCGATCGGCGTCGGAACGCCCACGTTCGCCGTGACGACCGAGACGTCCGCGGCCGCGGCCGGCGAGATCTGGGTCTGACCGCTGAACTCGGAGACCGTGCCGGTGACCGAGACGAGGTCGCCGATCTCGCCTGCGGGCGCGAGCGCGTTCAGGTAGACGAAGATGCCGTCCGAGGCGCCCGCGGTCTTGACGTCGCCGCCGGTGCCCTGCGTCTGGATGACGATGCCCTTGTAGCCGCCGGTGCGGTAGTCAGCGGTGACGACGCCCTCGACGGTGACGATCTGGCCGACATGCGGCGAGACGTCCGTGGTGCCCTGCACCTCGGCGATGCTCATCGCTGTGCCCGTGCCGGTGCCGGGGTCGGTGCCGGGATCCGTTCCCGGGTCGGTGCCGGTGCCGGCGTCCTTCGTGTTCATCGGCGAGATGGTCGCGGAGAGCGCGAAGTCGGCGCCGTTGGCGTCGGAATCCTTGCCGTCCGCGCGGTTCAGCGACTTCACGTCGGTGTTGCCGGCGGGGGCCGCCGCGACCGATCCCTCGAAGGTGTTCGAGGTGCCGTAGCCGAGCAGGTCGATCACGTCGGGGCTGACCGCGTCGCCGGCGACGGATCCGGTCGGCAGCGCGATCGCCGCCGTGCCCTTCACGAGGGCGAGGGTGCCGGCGCTGCCGCTCGGGTTCAGGCCGCTGGTCACATCGGGGGCGGGCAGTGCGGCGCCGTTGGTGCCGTTGCTGCCGCCCTGCACGAGGTAGTAGCCGTGCGCGGGGATGGCTCCGGTGAGGGCCACGACGCCCGAGGAGTTCCCGGTGCCGGTCGCGGAGCGGTACTGGATCGACGTGCCGTCGAGCGAGATCTCCGCGCCGGTCGGGTTGTAGAGCTCGACGAACTTGTTCGTGAACGCGGCGCCGGCGCTGCCGCCGGACAGATAGGCCTCATTGATCACCACCCCCGTTCCGGAGGGGTTGGCGAAAGCCGGCACGGCGACAAGGGAGCCGAAGCTCACGGTGGTCACCGTGGTCACGGCGAGCGCGCACAGGCGCGCTCGTGCGACGCTGCGGCGAGCGGATGCGGAGCGATGCACGACGGGAACGGCGCGGTTCTCGTCATCGGGGACGGACGTCATCGGAGCTGTCTCCTCGGGAGGGGGGGGGGACGGCGAGCCCTCGTGGGTCCGCCGTGCCGTCGTCCGGGGGGACGGCGGCATACTCCCCGACCATAAGTGAGGCTATGGACAATCTTCAAGGACGATATGGATCACCTGGGAGCTGTTCACCCGCCGGACATGGGATCGTCACGATTCCCCGCACGAACGCGCATTCTGGGGCCCCTCGTCGCTCAGAAGAGCGACGGTGCTCAGATCACGCTTTTCCGGGCTCCGGGCCCGGATTCCCGGGGCCCGGGCGCTCCTCGAATTCCTCGACCTCGCGCTCCCAGGCGTCCTTCGCCAACCGGTACCAGAGGTAGAACGCGAAGCCCGCGAACACCGCCCATTCGACGGCGTAGAAGATGTTCAGCCAGTTGATCGGCGACTGCTGCACAGGCGCCGGCGACGATATCGCGGCGAGCCCCCCGAGCGGCTTCTGCGCCGCCAGATACGGCCTGTACACGCTCAGTTCATCGGTGTCGTGCCAGAACCCGAGCAGCGCGGCCGGCGACATCCGGTCCATCCGGCGCGGCTGATCGTGCGGCGGGGCGACGGCGCCCTCATCCGAGATGAGCCGGCCGGTGAGGTCGACGGCGGATCCGTCGGCGGTCTTCTGCAGTCGCTGCACGGCCGCCTTCGCCGCGGACTCGTCCGGAGCCCAGCCGATCGCGACCGCCAGCGACGTCGGCTGCGTGGATCCCGCGATCCTCAGCTGTCCCGTCACCCAGTAGCCCTCGACGCCGTCGTTGAACCGCGACGACACGATGAGGAAGTCGTCCGACACCCATGATCCCGAGGCCTCGGTGCGCTGTCCGATGAGCGGCGCGTCCAGATACGCCCCCGGCTTCACGACCTGATCGAGCGGCTTCACGCTCTCGGTGAGATCCGGCGGCGGGGGGTTCGAGTCGATCGCCCGCCCGAGCTGCCACTGGCCGAGCCAGGCGAACACGCCGGCTACGACCAGACACAGCACCAGCATGCCGATCCAGCGTCCGCGCAGCATGACCTCGCGCAGGGTTGGCGGGAAGTCGAGGAGGTCGGGCGACGGCGCGGGCGGCACGGCTTTCATCACGAGGCGGCGTTCATCGAGGGGCGCGAACGGATCAGGACGCGTACGGGGACAGCACGACCTCGACCCGCTGGAACTCCTTGAGGTCGGAGTATCCGGTGGTCGCCATCGACTTGCGCAGCGCCCCGATGAGGTTCGCGGTGCCGTCGGCGACGGGAGCGGGTCCGTACAGGATCTCCTCGAGCGTGGCGACGCCGGCGACCGCCACACGCCGGCCGCGGGGCAGCTTCGGGTGGTGCGCCTCGGGACCCCAGTGGAAGCCCCGGCCCGGGGCGTCGGTCGCTCGCGCCAGCGCGACGCCGAGCATGACTGCGTCCGCGCCCGTGGCGAGCGCCTTGACGATGTCGCCCGAGGTGCCCACCCCGCCGTCGGCGATCACGTGCACGTAGCGCCCGCCCGACTCGTCCAGGTAGTCGCGACGCGCGGCGGCGACGTCGGAGACCGCGGTCGCCATCGGGGCGTGGATGCCGAGGGTCGCTCGGGTCGTGGAGGCCGCGCCTCCGCCGAAGCCGACGAGCACGCCCGCCGCGCCCGTGCGCATCAGGTGCAGCGCTGCGGTGTAGGTGGCGGCGCCACCGACGATCACCGGGACGTCGAGGTCGTAGATGAACTTCTTCAGGTTGAGCGGCTCGGCGACGCTCGACACGTGCTCGGCCGAAACGGTCGTGCCGCGGATGACGAACAGGTCGACCCCGGCCTCGACGACGGTCTGGTACAGCTCCTGGGTGCGCTGCGGGGTGAGGGATCCAGCGACGGTGACACCGGCCTCGCGGATCTCGGCCAGGCGGCGCTTGATCAGCTCGGGCTGGATCGGCTCCGCATACAGCTCCTGCATGCGGGCGGTCGCCTCGGCGTCGCCGAGCCCGGCGATCTCGTCGAGCAGCGGCTCGGGATCCTCATACCGGGTCCACAGGCCCTCGAGGTCGAGCACGCCCAGTCCGCCGAGCTGGCCGAGCATGATCGCGGTGCGCGGGCTGATCACGGAGTCCATGGGGGCGCCGAGCACGGGGATCTCGAACGGGAACGCGTCGATCGTCCATGCGGTCGACACGTCCTCCGGGTTGCGGGTGCGCCGCGAGGGCACGACCGCGATGTCGTCGAACGTGTATGCGCGACGCGCGCGCTTGCCTCGGCCGAGTTCGATCTCCTGAGTCACCCCGCCAGCCTACCCGTCATGGCTTTGGACGCCCTCCGGAGGTGGGGCTGCGTCGCTCAGGCGAGCGACCCCGAGACCGGCACCGAGTTCGCGAACAGGTCCAGCACCGGGCAGTGCTCCTCGACGACGGCGCGGAGCTTCTCGTACTCCTCGACCGTGTTCGGGCCCGTGACGTCCACCCGTACGCGCACGTCGTGGAAGCCCGCGCGGCCCGACTCGTCGATGCCGAACAGCTTGCGCACGTCGAGGTCTCCCTCCGCGGTGATCTCGATGTCGTCGATCGTGAGGCCGAGCGCCTGCGCGTACAGGCGGAACACGACGACCTGGCAGGACACGAGCGCACCGAGCGCGTACTCCACAGGGCTCGGTGCGGCATCGTCGCCGGCGAGCCCTGCGGGCTCGTCCACGAGGAAGCGGTGCTTGCCCGCGCGGATCTCGGTGCCGACGGATCCGACGCCGCGGCCGGTCACGGTGTAGGTCAGCTGCGCGTTGCGGGGGTCGGCCGCGATGCGGTCGTTCCACGCGGCGCCGGCCGCGCCGAGGCGCTCCGCGCGCTCTTCGGGCGTGACGTCGAGAAGGGGGCTGATGGTGTCCTGGAGGAGAGTCATGACGCGACGGTAACCGGACCCCGCCGTCGGTGTCGTGGGATCCGTCACGCGCGGATATGCGGCGTCAATCTCCGTAACGTCCGCGGAGGTCGCCCGGGGGCCTGCCTGCTCTACAGGCGGTGCTCGTTGCGCGGGAGCACCTCGAGCACGTGCGGCAACTTGTTGGGGAAGCAGGCGCGGAACAGCTCGGTGATCTGCGGATCGGATCCGTAGTCGTCGACGATCCTGAGGCCGATCATGGTGCTGATCAGCATGCCCTCGGCGAGGAACGTGCGCGCCTCCTCGGCGTCCAGGCCCATCTCATCGCGGAAGAAGCGCCACACGCGTACGAACCCCTGGCGCGCGGCCGCTCCGATCGCGGGGTTGCTGCCGAGCAGGTAGGCGTGGGCCAGGGTCTGATGCAGCCCGTGCACCTCGATGAGGTCGACGTAGGCCTCGCCGATGCGCTTGCCGACCGGGCGCTCGCCTCCGTCGTCCGAGGCCGCCAGCGCGACCCGGAACGCCGAGAGCAGCTGATCCAGCGCGAACCCGATGGTCGCGAGGAAGAGGTTCTCCTTGGAGCCGAACAGCCGCACGACGTAGGGCTGACTGACCCCCGCCGCGCGCGCCACCTCGTCTGTGGTGGCTCCCTCGTAGCCGCGCGCGCCGAAGATCGTGAGCGCGGCCCGGATGATCTGCGCCCGTCGCTCGTCGGAGGAGAGTCGTCGACCCGGTTCGTCGACGACGTCGGGGGCGGAAGCCGCTGCGGAGGTCATGCCGAAAGGTTATCAGCGAATGACTTGACTTTGTAATCATACGATTACTACAGTCGTTCCAGCGCTGGTAATCATCCAATTACAACGGGAGCTTCGCATGTCCGAATCCTCTTCCCCCTCGACCGCACTCCGGGACCGTTCCGCCGCCGCGCCCCGCCGCAGCCGTCCGGTCGCGCTCGTGATCGCGGCCGCCTCCTTGCCGATGTTCATGGCGACGCTCGACAACCTCGTCATGACCAACGCCCTGCCCGTGCTGCACCGCGAGATGGGGGCGAGCATCGAGCAGCTGCAGTGGTTCGTGAACGCCTACACGCTGGCATTCGCCGGCGCGATCCTCGTAGCCTCCGCGCTCGGCGACCGGTTCGGACGCCGCACCGTGTTCACGGTCGGGATCGCGCTGTTCGGGGCGGGCTCGCTGTTCGCCGCCCTCAGCTCCGACCCCGGTCAGCTCATCGCCGCGCGCGCCGTGCAGGGCCTGGGATCGGCGGCCGTCATGCCGCTGTCGCTGGCACTGCTCACCGGTGCCGTGCCCGCCGCGCGGCGCGCACTCGCGATCGGCATCTGGGGCGGCGTGTCCGGGCTGGGCGTCGCCGTCGGGCCGCTCATCGGCGGCGCCATCATGGAGGGCTGGAACTGGCAGGCGATCTTCTGGATCAATATCCCGGTCGCCGTGGTCGCGATCCCCCTCGCCGTGCTCGTGCTGCGCAACGACTTCGGCGCCCGAGCCCGCATCGACGTGCCGGGCGCGGTGCTCGCCGCGGGCGGCGTGCTCGCGCTCGTGCATGCGATCGTGCGCGGCAACGACGACGGCTGGGACTCCCTCGGCGTGATCGCCGAGCTCGCCCTGGGCACCGCGCTCGTGCTCGCCTTCGTGGTCTGGCAGCTGCGGTCGAAGGCGCCTCTCGTGCCGTTGCGGCTGTTCCGGGATCGGTCGTTCTCGATCACGAACGTCGTCGGATTCGCGTTCAGCTTCGGCACCTTCGGATCCGTGTTCATCCTGATCCAGTACCTGCAGGTCGTGCAGGGTGCGACGCCCCTCGAGGCCGCCGTGCAGACCACGCCGTGGACCATCGCGCCGATGTTCGTCGCGCCGCTCGCGGGCATTCTCGCCTCGCGCGTCGGGACCCGGATCCTGCTGATGCTGGGGCTGCTGCTGCAGGCCGTCGCCCTGGCGTGGATGGCGATCATCATCACCCCGACGGTCGCCTACGTCGATCTGGTGGTGCCGTTCATCCTGGCGGGAGTGGGCATGGGCCTCGTGTTCGCGCCGTCCGCCACAGCGCTGCTCGCCACCCTCGGGCTCGTCGACCATGCCAAGGCGTCGGGCGTGAACTCCACCGTCCGCGAGCTCGGCGTGGCCCTCGGCACGGCCGTCATGACCGCGATCTTCGTCGGCGCCGGCGGACAGCTGCTGCCCGATCACTACGTCGACGCCGCCCGTCCGGCCGTCTTCACCGGAGCCGCCGTGCTGCTCGTCGCGGCGATCGCCGCGCGCTGGCTGCCCGCCGGACGTGGCGTGCACGGCGCGACCGAGACGCCGGCCGCGCCCGAGTCCGAGACATCCGCGCCCGATCCGATTGCCGCGGAATCGGATCCCGCCGAAGCGGTCCCCGCAGAGGCGGATCCCGCCGAAGCGGTCGCCCTCCCCTGACCCATCTGACCCGCGAGACTGCAACTGGGCGGCGAGACTGCAGCAACGCGCTGCAGTCTCGCGGGTCAGTTGCAGTCTCGCGGTCGGGGGGCATGCCGAAGGCCCCGGGGCTGCGGCTGGCGAAGTCGCTGCGTCCGGGGCCTTCGAGAGGGCGAGGTCAGCGCTTGTAGTTCGGGGCCTCGACCACGATCTGCACGTCGTGCGGGTGCGATTCCTTCAGGCCCGCCGCGGTGATGCGGACGAACTTGCCGCGGGTCTTCAACTCCTCGATCGTGCGAGCGCCGACATAGAACATCGACTGGCGCAGGCCGCCGACGAGCTGGTACGCGACGGCCGAGACCGGGCCGCGGTACGGAACCTGGCCCTCGATCCCCTCGGGGATGAGCTTGTCGTCGCTGGGCACATCCGCCTGGAAGTAGCGGTCCTTCGAGTAGGACGTCTGCTTGCCGCGGGTCTGCATCGCGCCGAGGGATCCCATGCCGCGGTACAGCTTGAACTGCTTGCCGCCCTGGAACACGATCTCGCCCGGCGACTCGTCGGTGCCGGCGAGGAGGGATCCGAGCATCACGGCGTCGGCACCCGCGACGAGAGCCTTGGCGATGTCGCCGGAGTACTGCAGGCCGCCGTCCGCGATGACCGGGATGCCGGCCGGGCGCGCGGCGAGCGACGCCTCGTACACCGCGGTGACCTGGGGCACGCCCACTCCGGCGACGATGCGCGTCGTGCAGATCGAGCCGGGGCCGACGCCGACCTTGACGGCGTCCACACCGGCGTCGACGAGCGCCTGCGCGCCCTCGCGGGTGGCGACGTTGCCGCCGATGATGTCGATGTGGGCGAAGGACGGATCCGCCTTGAGCCGCTTGACGAGGTCGATCACGCCCTGGGACTGTCCGTTGGCCGTGTCGACGACGAGCACGTCGACGCCCTTGTCGCGCAGCGCCTCCGCGCGCTCCCAGGCGTCCCCGAAGAAGCCGATCGCGGCGCCGACGCGCAGGCGGCCCTTGTCGTCCTTGGTGGCGAGCGGATACTTCTCGCTCTTGTCGAAGTCCTTGATCGTGATGAGCCCGGCGAGCTTCCCGTCGTCGTCGATGAGCGGCAGCTTCTCGACGCGATGCTTCGCGAACAGCGCGATGACCTGCTCCGCGGGGACCCCGACCGGTGCGGTCACGAGTCCCTCACGGGTCATCACGTCGCGGGCCAGCGTGGTCTGCTTCGCGGATCCCGAGACGAAGCGCATGTCGCGGTTCGTGACGATGCCGACCAGGTGCCCCTCGGGGTCGACCACCGGCAGCCCGGAGATGTGGTACTTCGCGCACATCGCGTCGACCTCGGCGATCGTGGCGTCGGGCGTCGTGGTGATCGGATCCGTGATCATGCCGGACTCGCTGCGCTTCACGCGATCGACCTGCGAGGCCTGGTCGGCGATGGAGAGGTTGCGGTGCAGGATCCCGATGCCGCCTTCGCGGGCCATCGCGATCGCCATGCGCGCCTCCGTCACGGTGTCCATCGCGCTGGACAGCAGCGGCGTCGCGACGGAGATCCGCCGCGTCACCCGGGAGGAGGTGTCCGCCTCGCTCGGGATCACGTCCGTGTGCCCCGGCAGGAGCAGGACGTCATCGTAGGTCAATCCGACAAAACCGAACGGGTCGTGCTGCTCCATGGGTGGGGGTGGTCCTCTCGCGCGCGTGTATCGATTCTAAGCGCCGGGAGCGGTGCGGTATTCCCAGGAAGCGCGCGAGGGAACCCGCAGAGGATCAGGGCACAGGGATGGTGTCGGTGCCGGGATTGTGCTCGTCCACCGCGCCCGCGCTGGATCTGAAGCGGCGGGCGGCGAGTGCCAGATCGACGAGGAACACCGCGATCGCGACCCACACGATCGCGAACCCGATCCAGCGGGCGGCGAGCATCTCCTCGTGCATGATGAGCACGCCGACGAGGAACTGCATGACCGGGGTGATGAACTGGATCATGCCGATCACGGTCAGCCCGATCCGTCGGGTCCCCGCCGCGAACAGCAGCAGCGGGACCGCGGTCGCGACCCCGGCGAACGCCAGCAGGCTCGCATGCAGCGCGCCGTTCTGGCCCATCGTGAGACCGGTCGTCAGGCCGACCACGACGAGCTGCACGGCGGCGATCGGCAGCAGCCAGAACGATTCCAGGGTGAGGCCGCTGATCGCGTCGACCGAAGGGCCGATCTTCTTCTTGACGAGGCCGTAGATGCCGAACGAGGCCGTCAGCGACAGCGCGATCCAGGGGAACCCGCCGTGCGCGAAAACGATCACGAGCACGGCGACCGTGGCGATCCCGATCGCGACCCACTGCAGCCGGCGCAGCTTCTCGTGCAGCACGAACACGCCGAGCAGCATCGTCCCGATCGGGTTGATGAAGTAGCCCAGGCTGGTCTCGACGATCTGGCCGTCGAGCGTGGCGAGGACGAACACCTGCCAGTTGATGTAGATCAGCACGCCGGCCAGGGCCGTCAGCGCGAGCAGCCGCGGCTGGTGGATGATCACGAGCAGCGGCTTCCAGCCGCGCGTGATCGCGAGCAGGATCAGGCAGAACACGAACGAGAGCGCGACCCGCCAGGCGACGAGTTCCCACGGTCCGGTCGGGCTGAGCAGCAGGAAGTACAGCGGCAGCACGCCCCACAGCAGGTAGGCGCCGATCGCGGAGGCGACGCCGACCGTCTGGGCGCTGCGCGGGGTGGAGTTCACCGGTCCACCCTATGGCCGGGCGGGGACATAGGATCGCGGCCCCCGATACCTCACCGTCGTCCCCGTCAGCGCATCCCCTGGGCTCCGCTGGCGGGGACGACTCGTATATGAGGGGCGGGGACGACGAAGGGTCCGGATGCGCGAGGCATCCGGACCCTTCGTGCGAAAGTGCTGCGAGGTCAGCGCACGACCACGGCGAGCACGTCGCGGGCGGAGAGCACGAGGAACTCGTCTGCACCGAACTTCACCTCGGTGCCGCCGTACTTGCTGTACAGCACGCGGTCGCCGACGGCGACGTCGAGCGGCACGCGGTTGCCGTTGTCGTCGATGCGGCCGGGGCCCACGGCCACGACCTCGCCCTCCTGGGGCTTCTCCTTGGCAGTGTCAGGGATGACCAGGCCACTCGCGGTGGTCTGCTCGGCCTCGACCTGCTTGATGACGATGCGGTCCTCGAGCGGCTTGATGGAAACCGACACGGTCTACCTCTTTCTCGACGGTTCAAGTCTGGTTAGCACCCTCAGCCCGAGAGTGCTAACAACAGTCTAGGCACAACGCTGGCACTCATGCAATGCGAGTGCCAGCCGAGGGTGTCGGTGCGGGAACGGATCGCGTCAGCGCAGACGCTCCCCCTTTGTGCCGGGGTGCGCGGCGCGGATCGCCCGGATGCGCTCCCGGTACGTCGGGCTGGTGATCGCGGGGGCACCGGCGGCGCGGATCACCACACCGGTCTTCGGATCCACCAGATCGGCTCCGGTGCGGACGTCCACGATGCTCCCTGACCGCGTCTTCGACACCGCGGTGATGTACCCATGCCGATACTCGGTGCCACGTCGCGCGAGACCCCACACCGCGCAGACCCCTGCCGCGAGCAGGCACAGCGCACCAGCTGCGAAGACGCTGGCCCCGAGGACGCCGCGGATCCCGTTGAGACCCAGGATCGAGCCGCACAGGCACAGCACCAGGAAACCGGCCAGCGGAAACACGGTCACGCGGGAGACCCCCTGCGCCGTGGGCCCGGGAAGGATCCGCCGGGTCGTATCCGGGCTCCAGGGTGCGACGACGCGACTCGGATCCGGCACACCGTCCGGGCTCGAAGCCGGCGCGATGACACCGTGCTCCCGCGCCCAACGGTCGAAGCGACTCGCGCTGCGCAGCTGCCTGCCGAGCTCGTAAGCGATGATCCCCGGAACCTGCGGCTGCAGGACGCGCCACGCCGCCCCCTCCATCCGCAGGCGGCTGCTGCTCGCAAGCGCGGCGCAGAAGACGACGCCCAAGAACGCGAAGGCGCCGAGGAACACCAGAAGCAGAACCATGCCGATGTCCACTCCCGAACGGCGGCTCGCGGCCCCGACTATGATCGCGATGAACGCGACATAGATCGCCACACCGACCGGCAGCAGGCACCACGCCCACACGATCAGCTTCCCGCGCTGGCGCCGCAGTTTCGCCGCCTCGGGGCCGATCCGGCGCACCCATTCGTCCTGTTCCACCGCCGTGGTCGTGCTCACGTGCCCTCCGTCCGCGTCGGGCAGAGCCGCGACGTCGATAGCCTGGACCGCGTGGATATGAGCGAACTGCGAACCCTGCTCACGCCCGAGGCGCTGCGGATGCTCGACACGCTCGGGCCGATCGGGTCCACCGACGCCGCCGCCCGCGCGGTCATGCGACTGCGGGCCGAGGGGCACTCCCCCGAGTTCGTGGCGGCCGTCGTCGGACAGGCGCGGTTGCGCACGAAGGCCGCAGCGAAGTTCGGCGAGTTCGCGGATCGGATGCTGTTCACCCGCGCAGGGCTCGAGCAGGCCACGCGGCTCGGAGTCGCCGCGAGGCACGCGGGCCGGTTCCGTGCGGCCGGGATCACGCAGGTCTCGGATCTCGGTTGCGGGATCGGGGGCGACGCGCTCGCGTTCGCCGGCGCAGGGATCCGGGTGACGGCCGTCGACGCGGACGAGGTGACGGCGGCACTCGCGGCGTTCAATCTCGCCCCGTTCGGGTCGGACGTCGAGGTGCGGCACGGCTTCGCGGAGGACGCGGCGCCGGGTGCGGGGGGAGACGGCGTTTCGTCTCGGTCGCCTGCGGCGTCCTCGCTCAACGACCCCGAAACAGGGGCGCCCGACAGCCCCTCCTCGCTCGACGACTCCGGGCACGACGAACCCGCGGAGGGCGTGTGGCTGGATCCGGCGCGCCGCACCGCCGGGCACACCGAGACACGACGAGTCACGGCCGACGACTACTCCCCCTCGCTCGAGTGGGCTTTCGCGCTCGCCGAGCGCATCCCGACCGGCATCAAGCTCGGCCCCGCACACGACCGCGACGCGATCCCCGCCGATGTCGAAGCGCAGTGGGTGAGCGCCGACGGCGACGTCGTCGAGCTCGTGCTGTGGTCCGGGATCCTCGCACGTGAGGACGTGCGCCGGGCGGCTCTGGTGATCCGCGGCGGCCGCACACACGAGCTGACCGCGCCCGCCGACACCGAGGACGCGGAGGTCCGCCCGCTCGGCGCCTACCTGCACGAACCGGACGGCGCCGTGATCCGCGCCCGCCTCATCGGCGACCTCGCGCGGAGCCTCGACGCCGGCATGCTCGATCCGCATATCGCGTACCTGACCTCCGAGACGCCCGCCGACAGCCCGTTCGCCGCGTCGTTCCGCGTGCGCGAGGTGCTGCCGATGAATCCGAAGGTGATCGGATCCGCCCTGAAGAAGGCGGGAATCGGACGCCTGGAGATCAAGAAGCGCGGGGTGGATGTGGATCCGGCCGCGTTCCGCAAGAAGCTCGCACTGCGTGGTTCCGCCGAGGCGACGCTGATCCTCGTGCGCATCGGCGACAAGCGGCACGCGATCCTCGCCGACCGGGTGTGAGCCGGGTTCAGGACGTCGGCTTCAGGCCGAACGGCGCGGGTGTCGGCGCCGGCGCCGGATCCGCCGTGATCACGAGATACGAGGAGAACCCGGACCAGTAATCGAGCCGGTAGGCGGCGTGCTCCCCTGTCGCGGGCAGGTCCAGGCTCAGGCTCGGCGACGCATCGCCCGTGACGGCGCTCCTGGTCGCGGCGTTCTGCGTGCTGCACACCTTGTGTGCACCGCCGTCTTCGACCACCAGGCAGATCTCCCCCTGTGCGCCGTATCCGAGCCAGACCGGGATCTGCCCGACGCGCCCGGCGACGGCCGTGTGCTGGAACCCGTTCTCGCTCGTGACCCGCCTCCAGGCAGCCGTCTCCTCGGGACCGAGGCCCGGTTCGGGGTCGATGCGAGACGTCCAGCGCTGCACATAGCCGACCGGCACTCCCCCTCCGGACAGCGCGACCGAGCCCTGGTAGCCGAACACGGACCCCCCGATGCCCGGGGAATCCTGACTCATGACGCCCACCGGCTGCGCCTGGATCTCCGAGCGCACGGCACACTGACTCTGCGGCGGAGAGCGCGGCACGTCGAGCACCGCACACAGCAACGCGCCGCGACCCCGCGATGCGAACCAGAGCAGGGCCGGACCGGACCGAGCCAGCAGAGCGACGGAACCGGGATCGTAGTCCTCGGCGCTCACGACCTTGTCGCGACGTTCGGCCTCGCCGGCGCGCAGAGCGATCCCGACGTCGGGCGGCCGCGGGATGGAGACGCCGATGGCGATGCCGATGAGGAGGAGGGCGACGACCGTGCCGATCACGTAGCGCGGACGCTTCCAGCCGCCCGTTGCCAGCCAGGCGCGGATCGCGAGGCGGAAGCGGGCGAGCGGGGTGGTGGGGGTCGGGGCGGGCTGGCGAGACGAGGGCGAGGTCCCTTCGACAGGCTCAGGGACCGGGACAGGCTCAGGGACCGGGACAGGCTCAGGGACCGCGGCGGGGACCTGGGATCCGCGCAGCGCGGCGAGGCGGGCGGCCTCGGCGGCGGTGAGACCGGCGGCGTCCCTGCCGTACGCGCGGCGCTCCAGCGCGCGACGCTCCCGATCCGCATCCGTCATGAGCTGCTATCCGAACCAGCCGAACCGGTAGGCCGCCCAGAGCAGCCAACCCGCGCTGTACAGGGTGGCGATGCTGCCGAGCACGAGCGCCCAGACGCACATCGCCCGGCTCTCCCGAGGCCGGCGCAGCGACATGATCGCGGCGATCACCGAGATGATCGCGACCGGGATCCCCCAGCCGACGAACAGCGAGGCGAACAGCGCGACGATCGAGGAGAGCAGCGCCCACGGCGCCAGTCGCGGCTCGTCCACCGGGATCGCCTCGGTGCCGACCGTCGGCTCCCACGCCGTGTCCTGCACCACGGATCCCTCGTTGTCGAGCTGCGGGCCGCTCTCCACGCGCACCGGCGTCGGCGCCGTCGGCAGGCGATGGTAGCGGTCCGGATCCGCCTCCTGCGCGGCCATCATCCGACCCCGGCGACGGATCCGGCGGTCTGCTCTGCGACCTGGATCTCGGTCACCGGCAGCGTGGAGTCGGCGCCGAACGCGAGCGTCGACGGGCGTCGCCCCGACGCGATCAGCTCCGCGGCGAGCGCGGCGATCATCGCGCCGTTGTCGGTGCACAGCGACAGCGGCGGGATCCGCACGGTGACGCCCGCGGCGGCCGCACGCTCGAGCGCGACCTCGCGCAGCCGGCGGTTCGCGATCACGCCGCCGCCCAGCAGCAGCCGGGGCACGCCGCGATCGACGCAGGCCGCGAGCGCCTTGGTCACCAGCACGTCGACCACCGCCTCGCGAAAGCTCGCAGCCACATCGGCGACGGGGATCTCGCGCCCCTCGGCCTGCTCCCGCTCGATCCAGCGCGCCACCGCCGTCTTCAGCCCGGAGAAGGAGAAGTCGTAGCGGTGCTTCTCCAGATCGGACGCCCGGGACAGCCCCCGCGGGAACCGGATCGCGGTGGGATCCCCGGTCGCGGCGGCGCGGTCGATCTCGGGGCCGCCGGGGTAGGGCAGGCCGAGGATCCGCGCGACCTTGTCGAACGCCTCCCCCGCCGCGTCGTCGACGGTCTCGCCGAGCAGCTCGACATCGGAAGTCAGGTCCCGCACGTGCAGCAGCGACGTATGCCCGCCGGAGACGAGCAGCGCGATCGTCGGATACTCGAGAGGCTCGGAGCCCGTCGTGAGGATGTCGGCGGCGATGTGCCCGACGAGGTGGTTCACTGCGTAGAGGGGCTTGCCGAGCGAGACGGCGAGGCCCTTCGCGGCGCCGACGCCGACCATGAGTGCCCCAGCCAGGCCCGGCCCGCTCGTCACCGCGACGGCGTCGAGCTCCTCCAGGCGCACGCCCGCCTCGGCGAGCGCCCGCTCGATCGACGGCTGCAGCTCCTCCAGATGCGCGCGCGCCGCGACCTCGGGCACGACCCCGCCGTAGCGGGCGTGCTCGGCCATGCTCGAGGCGATCGTGTTGGACAGCAGGGTGCGACCGCGCACGATCCCGATCCCGGTCTCGTCGCAGCTGGTCTCGATGCCGAGCACGAGCGGCTGATCAGCCATCGGATCCTCCCCCGGGTGCCGGCTCGCCGTCAGTGCGACCGGATCAACGACCCCGCCCAGGTCGAGCCGCATGATGATCGCGTCGACGTCGTCGGGCTGGTAGTACCCCGCGCGGCGGCCGATCTCGGTGAAGCCCTCCGAGGCGTATAGCGCCGCAGCGACCGGATTGTCCGCACGGACCTCGAGGAAGACCTCGCGCGCGCCGCGCTCGGCGGCCTCGGCGAGCAGCACCCGCAGCAGCGCCCTGCCCCGCCCCGTCCCGCGGTAGGCGGCGTCGAGGGCGATGGTCTGGATGTCGCTGTCGCCGGATCCGCGCAGGGCGCGCACGCCGCCGTATCCCACGATGAGCTCGCCGTCGCCGAGCGGCTCGGTGTCGACGACGTAGCGGCCGTGCGGGCTGGCGAGCTCGACGGCCATCAGCTCGGCGCTCCACGCGTCGGTCGGGAACGAGCGGCGCTCGATCTGCATGATCGCGTCGAGGTCTGCGGCGGTGGCGGTGCGGATCACAGTCCCACCCGTTTCGGCGCGACGGGTGGACGGGCGTCCGGTGGGCGCAGGTAGAGCGGCTCGGATCCGGTGAGCGTGCGTCCGGCGGCGAGGGCGCGGCGGGCGACACGGGCCAGCGCCGCCCCGGAGATCGCGGTCACCTCGATACGGCGCAGCGCGCCCAGCCGGGCGTCGACCTCGTCCCTGGGCACGAGCACCGTGTCGACGACCGCGTGCGGGATCCCGTCCACGTCGATGCCCTCGTACACGGTCACCGCAGTCTCGCGGCGCCGGGCGTCGGTGAGGATCGCGAACGGCGATCCGGAACCTGCAGCGCCGGGCGCGCCCTCCTCGATGAGGGCGAGTGCGGCGGCGAGGTGACTCGGCACGGAGACGACCGGAATCCCCCGGCCGAGCGCGAACGTGCGCGCGGCCGCGATCCCGATGCGCAGCCCGGTGAAGGGTCCTGGCCCCATGCCCGCGGCGACGTGAGTGATCGGATCCTGTGACATCGCGTCCGCGGCCTCGGCGAGCACCTGCTCGAGCAGCGTGCCGATCACCTCGGCGTGCCCGAGCGGCTGGGCGCTCGCGGCCTCGGCGAGCGTGCTCCCGTCGTGGCCGATCAGACCGACGGTCGTGCCCAGTGAGGTGTCGACGCCCAGAATCACTCTTCCAGCGTAACCGTCGGCACTTCCGCTGCGCGCTCCCACCGATCACCGCCGCGATCGCGCGCCGTCGCGGCCGCGGCGGCGGCCGCACGCACCATGGCGTCCGGGTCGTAGTCCGCGGCCAGGGCACCGGCCCAGCCGACGCTCGCCGACACCCGCACGGAGGCGCGCGGCCCCGCATCCTCGATCGTCGACACCTGCTCGAGCAGCCCGCGCAGGTGATGCTGCGCCGCCTCGTCACCGCCCTGGATCAGCGCGAGCGCCTGCGCGTCGGAGACCCGCACCACGGCGGTCGCGGCGGGAAGCGCGTCGCGGACATGCAGATGGAAGGCGTCGACGATGCTGGCGAACACGACGGCCCCCGAGGCCTCCAGCAGGTCGGCCGGATCGTCCAGACGGATGTCGAACAGGGACCAGTCGGTCTCGCCCCGGCGGCGGGCCCGATCGAGCCGGATCCGCAGTCCGTCCTGCCCGTCGTGCTCCGCACTCGCGCGCGCCTGCCCCTGCGGTTCGGCCTCCGTGCGCACCAGCAGCACGATCGTGATCGCCGCGCACACGCTGGTGAGCTGGATGCCCACGCCGTTGATGTCGCGGAGCATGCTGAGCTCGTCGCCCGGTGCGGATCCGATGCCCACGATCGCCGCGACGATCCCGAACACGGCGACCACGACGAATGCCGAGGAGATCAGGGCGAGCGGCAGGATCACGTCGCGCGCGCGGATCCGGAGCCGGAACAGCTCCCAGGCCGACAGGCCGGCGAACACGGCGGCCCCGGAGAAGACGCAGCGGAACACGGTCGAGTACAGGTCGGTCGCCGAGCTCAGCACCAGCGCCGTGGGCGCCGCGAGGACGAACAGCACCGAGATCGGCCAGAGCGGGCGCTTGCCCGCGTACAGTCGCACGCCGACCCAGAGCAGCGGCTCGAAGCACACGATCAGGCCCGACGACAGCGCCCGCAGCTCCGGGCTGTCGAACTGGGTCGCAGCCACCCACACGTAGGTGGCGATCATCGCGATTCCGAAGCCTGTGGACCAGGTCACGGTCGCCCTGCTCGGCCGCGGCAGCAGCGCGAGACCGAACACCACCGCGGTCGCCAGGCTGACCAGTGCGATCAGCGTCGCGGACGGGTTCACGGTGATTCCGACCGGACCGGTGAGATGCATCATGAGGAGGGGATCCTGTCTACTCGACGGGGAAAGCGCAGGCGCATCGTGGTGCCCTCGCCCACCGCGCTGGTCACGTCGATCGTGCCGCCGTGCGCGGTCACGATGTCGTGCACGACGACCATCCCGAGCCCCGTGCCGGGGATCCCGCTGAGGACCGCGCGCTCGGAGCGGAAATACGGCTGGAAGAGGCGGTCCAGGTCGGCCGGGCTCATGCCGGATCCGGTGTCCTCGATCGTGAGCGCCGCGGATCCGTCCCCAGTGGCGTCGAGCGCGAGCCGGATGGATCCGCCGGCGCCGGTGTACTTGACGGCGTTGCTGAGGACGTTGTCGATCGCCTGGCGGAGCTGGAACGCATCGCCGTGGATGAGCAGGGCCTGCGCCCCCGACACGTCGACCTGCAGCCGGTTCGCCGTGGCGGTGGGCAGGAAGGACGACACCGACGCCTGCACCAGCGCGCGCAGATCCACCGGCTCGGACCGCACCCGGGGCTGAGGGTGGGACGCGTCCAGCGCCGTGGTCACCAGCCCCTGCATGCGCTCGCCGGCACTGGCGACGATGCGCAGCTGATCCGCGGCCCGAGGCGGCAGATCGTCGCGCTCCAGCAGCAGGTCGACGTGCCCGACGATCGCCGTGAGGGGGTTGCGCAGTTCGTGATTCAGGATCGCCGACATCATGCGCCGCTCCTCCGCGAGCTGCAGGACCGCGGTGACATCGTCGATCAGGACGAGGGCGACACCGCCCTCGCCGACCGCGCTCGCGATGGGCTGGACACGCACCTCAAGCGCCCGCCAGGCGCCGGTCGCGTCGTACAGCCACACCCGCTCGCCGGTC
The DNA here is from genome assembly GCF_039541635.1 of Microbacterium panaciterrae. NCBI lineage: Bacteria > Bacillati > Actinomycetota > Actinomycetes > Micrococcales > Microbacteriaceae > Microbacterium > Microbacterium panaciterrae. The sequence goes on along the minus strand of NZ_BAABGP010000014.1, from coordinate 151,528 downwards.
AGCACCTCGCCGCGCGCGGCACGCGACAGCACCGTCCGCTCGACCGGGATCGGCTCTCCCTCGCGATCGTCGTACTCCACCGCGGGGGCGGGCAGCGCGCCGGCGAAGGCGCCCCACCCGTACAGCCGGCGGTAGGCGTCGTTCATCTTGAGGATGCCGCCGTCCGCGCCGACGGCCACGAGCGCGGTGTCGAGGGCGTCGATGATCTGGGTCACTCTGCGCTCATGCGTCTCGGCCCGCTGGGCGGCCTGGTTGATCTGCTCGGATCGGCGCCGCAGCAGCCGGCGCGCGGCGCGTGACCGACGCATGCCCAGGCGGATCGTGGCGCCGAGGAACCCGAGCGCGAGCGCGGTGATGAGCATGCGCAGCACGACGTCGGAGATGGTGCCGGTCTGGCTGCCGACCGTGAGCAGGCTGGCCGCGCTCAGCGCGATCGCGGCGACCACGGCGCTCATCGTGTAGTAGGTGGCGATCCAGGTGATCGGGATCACCCAGAGGAAGCTGAGCCGGATGTCCGGCACCTCGGTGGTCAGGCCGATCGCGACGATGTCCATCAGCGGCACCACCAGCACCGCGCCGGCCGGGATCCGGTCCCAGGGCAGCAGCAGCACCGCGATCGTGGTCAGGATCGTGATCAGCAGTCCCATGGTGAACAGCGGTATCGCGAACACGCTGGGTTTCAGTGCCGTGATCAGCACGGCGACGGCGACCACGGTGCCGGTGTAGATGAGCTGCCAACGCCAGATCGATGCCCTTCGTGACACGGCGCGCCTCCTTGCTCAGCTCTTCCGCAAGATTATCCAAAGAGGTACTCAAGACCATCGCACATCCGCGCGCGGCCTCGTAGCATCGCGGGTGGAAGGCGAACACCCTCACCGGATTCTCGCCTCACCCCCCGAGACGCAGGATCCGTTCGGGGGTGCCGCCTTCTACTCCCGCGAGACGTCGGACCCGTAACGGCGTGCGAGCGGGGGGACGGAGCCGGAAGTGGGGTTCCGCTCCGGATGCGAGAAGAACGGGCTCGCAGACATGAGATGAGAACGTCAGTCTGGGGACGACGTTCCGTTGGTGCGTGGGGTGAGGCGATACCCCACCCCGCGCACCGTCTCTATGTAGCGCGGCTCGGCCGTGCTGTCGCCGATCTTGCGGCGCAGGTTCGCCATGTGCGTCTCGATCGAGCGCTTGTCCGCCTCGCCGACGGTGTAGGCCGTGCCGAACGCGTCGCCGCGCAGCACGAGCGTCAGCTCCGACTTGCTGCGCACCCGGCGCTGGGATTCGAGCAGCGTCGCGAGCAGCGCGAACTCGGTCGGCGTGAGCTCGACCTCCTGCTGCGCCACGAGCACGATGTGCGTGACCGGATCGAGGCGGATGTCACTGTGGGCGAGCCACGGCGCCCCGGCCGCGGAGTCGGCCGCAGACGGCGGCAGCCCGATCGCGGCGGTCGGGTTGCGCGCGGGCGCGGCGCGGGCCGGCGGCACGGCGGAGCTCCCCGCGGACGCGGTCACCACGTGCCTCGTCGCCGCCGCCCGTGCGCTCGGCGTCTCGGTGCGCTCGCGGCGCAGCAGCGCCTCGATCCGCGCGCGCAGCTCCCGCGGACGGAAGGGCTTGACGAGGTATTCATCGGCGCCCGAGGTCAGGCCGAGCACCACGTCGGACTCCTCACCGAGCGCGGAGAGCATGATGATGAACGTCGCGCTCGTCTGGCGGATCCGGCGTGCGGCCTCGAACCCGTCGATGCCGGGCAGGTTGATGTCGAGGGTCGTGATGACCGGGTCGTGCGCGGCGACGGCCGAGACGCCCTCGAGGCCGGATCCGGCCAGCACCGTGCGGAACCCCGCCGCCTGGAACACCTCGTCCAGCAGCGAGCGGACGTCCGGATCGTCCTCGATGATCACCGCCGTGCGGGTCGCGGTGTCGGTCATGTACGGCTCTTCATTCGTGCGCATCGCCCCGCGTCGAGCGGGCCCCCCTGCGTCGGATTCTACTCAGTTCGCGGATTCGGGGAGGGTCGGCGTCGTCGCGGCGGGCGTCAGCGCCCTGCTGAGGGGGCGTCAGCGCCCTGCCGTGGCGGCACCCGCACGGGTGATCGTCACGATGCGGGGCAGGTCGGCGTCGAGCTCGTCGTCGGGCGTGCCCGCATCCTCGGCCGCGCCGACCGGACGCTCCAGCTCGATGTCCCAACACGAATCGGCGAGCTCCTCGGCCATGCCGCGGCCCCACTCGACCACGACCACGGATCCCGGCACGTCGATGTCGAGGTCATCGAGCTCCGCGGCGGATCCGAGCCGGTACGCGTCCACGTGCACGAGCGGCGCGCGCCCGACCAGCGAAGGGTGCGTGCGCGCGATCACGAACGTCGGGCTCTGCACCGGTCCGCGGACGCCGAGGCCTTCCGCGAGCCCCCGGGTGAAGGTGGTCTTGCCTGCGCCGAGCAGGCCGGTCAGGATCAGCACGTCGCCCGCGACGAGGTCGGCGCCGATCGTGTGGCCGAGCTCCTCCATCGCCGCGGCAGTGGGCACCTCGTGTCGTCCGACGAGGTCGTCCAGCGCCGTCACGACACGCTCCGGCGCGGCACCCGGGATCCGATCCTGGTCACGATCTCGTAGTTGATCGTGCCGGCCGCGTCCGCCCACTCGGTCGCCGAGGGGAGCCCGAGCGTCTGGTCGCCGAACAGCACCGCCTCGTCGCCGACCGCGACCGGCGCGTCTCCGACATCGACGACGAACTGGTCCATCGCGACCCGGCCCGCGACCGTGAAGCGCCGCCCGCCGATCTGCACGGGTCCGCGCCCCGACGCCTGCCGCGGCACGCCGTCGGCATAGCCGAGCGGGATGAGCGCGAGCGTCGTCTCCGCGTCGGTGCGGTGGTCGTACCCGTACGAGACGCCGGTCCCGGCGGGCACGCGGCGCACGGCCGCGACCGCACCGCGCAGCGTCATCGCCGGGCGCAGGCCCAGGTCGCCCGGACTGCGGTCGTCGAACGGGCTCAGCCCGTACAGCCCGATCCCGATCCGGACCGCGTCGAGCCGCGCCTCGGGCAGGTCGATGGCCGCGGCGGTGGCGGCGATGTGGCGGATCTCAGGGTGGATGCCGAGCGACTCGGCCGCCGCGCAGGAGGTCAGGAAGGCGGCAAGGGCCGCTCGGTCGTCGTCCGCGGACGCATTGGAGAGATGGCTGAACAGGCCGACGATGCGGATCCGCCCGATCCGCTCCAGGCGGGCCGCCTCGGCGAGCACGCGCTCGGCCTCCCCCGGCGCGATGCCGTTGCGGCTCAGCCCGGTCTCGAACTTCAGGTGCACGCCGACCGGATCACGGCCGGAGCCCGCAGACGCCGCCGCCTGGAGCTGCTCGAACGACGAGATGCCGAGCTCGACCCCGGCCTCCGCAGCGTCGTCGAACCGGCGCCCCGGGGCGTGCAGCCAGGCGAGGATCCGCGCGTTCACGCCCTGCCGACGCAGCTCGAGCGCCTCCTCGACCGTGGCGACGCCGAGCCGCGTCGCGCCGCCGGCGAGCGCCGCCACTGCGGCGGACGCCGCCCCGTGGCCGTACGCGTCGGCCTTCACGACGCCGATCACCTCGACGCCGGTGAGCCGGCGCAGCTGCCGGGTGTTGTCGCTGATCGCGGCGAGGTCGATCGTGGCCTCGCGGAACGGCGCGGTCATGCGGGGTCCTCGGCGTGGTGGGTGGCGGGGGCGGCGGGCTCGGGCTCGGCGGCGGGCTCACGCTTTCGCCCCCCCGCAGCGCCCGCACCCTCCCGCAGCGACGCATCCAGGAGGGGGTCTCGGCGGTCAGAAGGGGTGAACATGTCGGGGCCGGATCCGGGGGACGCGGGGGTGGATCGCTCGCGGGCCTCGGCCACCACGTGCGCGGCGGCGAGGCCGGCGTCATGCGTGAGGGACAAGTGCAGCGTGGTGATGCCGCGGGCCGCGACGGCCTCGGCGGTGGATCCGCTCAGCACGAAGTACGGGCGCCCCGAGGGCTCCGACGCGATCTCGATCTCGGTCCAGTGCACGCCCTCGGATCCGCCCAGGGCCTTGATCAGCGCCTCTTTCGCGGCATATCTCGCTGCGAGCGACGGCAGCCGCAGCCCGTGCTCCGACGGCGCGAACAGCCGCAGCATCAGGCCGGGCGTGCGCGCCATCGTGCGCTCGAACCGCGGGATGTCCACGAGGTCGATGCCGGTGCCGATGATCACCGATTCAGCCTAGCGGGGCGCCCCGCCTCCCTCGCGTGTGCCGATCCTGCGCCGATCCCTAAGCCGGGAAGCGGATCCGTCCGCCGCCAGTGCACCGGATCCTGCCCACTGCACGGCATGTTCACGCACATTTCCCGTGCACTCGACAACAACCCGTGCAGTGAGCGCAACGCCAGGCCCTTCGACGGGCTCAGGGACCGGACGAACAGAGCCAGGCCCTTCGACAGGCTCAGGGACCGGACCAACGGCGCCGCGTCACTCCACGGTGACGGACTTGGCCAGGTTGCGGGGCTGGTCGACGTCGAGGCCCTTGGCCGTGGCGAGCGCCATCGCGAAGATCTGCAGCGGCACGACCGCGAGGATCGGCTCGAACATCGCCTCGGCGAGCGGGATCCGGATCACCTCGTCGGCGAACGGCAGCACGGCCGCGTCGCCCTCCTCCGCGATCACGATCACGCGGGCTCCGCGGGCGCGGATCTCCTGGATGTTCGAGACCACCTTGGCGTGCAGGAGCGCGGAGTGCCGCGGCGACGGCACCAGCACGAACACCGGCTGGCCGGGCTCGATGAGCGCGATCGGCCCGTGCTTGAGCTCGCCGGCGGCGAAGCCCTCGGCGTGGATGTACGAGATCTCCTTGAGCTTGAGCGCGCCCTCGAGCGCGATCGGGTAGCCCACGTGGCGACCGAGGAACAGCACCGAACGGGTGTCGGCCATCCAGCCGGCCAGCTGGGCGACGCGCGCCTCCTCCTCCGCGAGCACGCGGGAGATCTTGGCGGGCAGGGCCTCGAGCTCGGCGACCGCGCCGGATCCGTCGGTGTGGGATCCGCGCACCCGGCCCATGTGCAGGCCGAGCAGCAGCAGCGCCGTGATCTGGGCGACGAACGCCTTGGTCGAGGCGACCGCGACCTCCGGCCCCGCGTGCGTGTAGACGACCGCGTCGGACTCGCGCGGGATCGTCGCGCCCTGCGTGTTGCAGATCGACAGGGTGCGCGCCCCGCGCTCACGGGCGTACTTGACCGCCATCAGCGTGTCCATGGTCTCGCCGGACTGGCTGATCGAGACGACCAGCGTGTGCGCGCCGATCACCGGATCGCGGTAGCGGAACTCGTGCGCGAGCTCGACATCCACCGGCACGCGCGCCCACTGCTCGAGCGCGTACTTGCCGACCATGCCCGCGAAGGACGCGGTGCCGCACGCGGTGATGATCACGCGGTCGATGCCGCGGAACAGGTCGTCCAGTCCGTCGAGCTCGGGGATGACCACGGCGCCGTCCTTGATGCGCCCGCGGATCGTGTTGGCCACGGCCTCCGGCTGCTCGGCGACCTCCTTGGCCATGAAGCTCGGCCAGCCGCCCTTGTCGGCGGCGTCGGCGTCCCAGGACACCTCGAACGGCTCGGAGGTGACGGGGTTGCCGGCGAAGTCGGTGACGGTCACGGCGGAGGGCGTGATCGCGACGATCTCGTCCTGGCCGATGGCGAGCGCGCGGCGGGTGTGCTCGACGAACGCGGCGACATCGGATCCGAGGAAGTTCTCGCCGTCGCCGAGCCCGATCACGAGCGGCGAGTTGCGGCGGGCGGCGACCACGAGGCCCGGCTGGTCCTGGTGCACGGCGAGGAGGGTGAACGCGCCCTCGAGGCGGTTCACGACGGCGCGGAACGCCTCGGTCAGGTCGCCGGTGCGGCGATACTCGCGGCCGACCAGGGCCGCGGCGACCTCGGTGTCGGTCTCGCTGCGGAACGTCACGCCTTCGGCCTCGAGCTCGGCGCGCAGCGGCGCGAAGTTCTCGATGATGCCGTTGTGGATCAGTGCGAGCTTGTCGTCGTCAGCGAGGTGCGGGTGCGCGTTCGCGTCGGTCGGGCCGCCGTGCGTCGCCCACCGGGTGTGCCCGATGCCGGTCGTGCCGTCGGGGAGGGCAGCGTCGGCGAGCGAGTCGCGCAGCATCTGCAGCTTGCCGGCCTTCTTGCGCATGCCCAGGGATCCGGATTCGCCGATGACGGCAATCCCGGCGGAGTCATAGCCGCGGTACTCGAGACGGGCAAGACCTGCGAGCAGGATGTCCTGGCTGGGGCGCGGCCCCACGTATCCGACGATTCCACACATGCGTTCCAGGGTACGGGGGCATTTTTGCGCAGGATCCATACGAAAGCCCGGTTACCCGACCCGACCCCCCTCAGGACGCCGGCGGACGCTCCCCGTGCAGGCTCTCGTACACGTCGTCCACGAACTCGGCGATCTCCTGCGCGCCCAGCACGGGGCCTCCGGCGAGCATGCCGTCGCTGCCGAGCAGCAGGGCGGTCGGCGTGAACCAGGGGTCGGCGATCGAACCGCTGACGTATTTGTGCGGGTCGTGCAGGGTCTGCGGCTCCTCGGCGGAGGTGAGCGCGCTGGCCTCCGGGGTGCTCTGCACCAGCAGTCGCACCGAGACCTCGGGAAGGAGCTTCCGGTATGCCTCCGCGCTCTCGATCACCGGCGTGCAGGATCCGCAGGTCTCCGAGACGGCCAGCAGCAGGATCGGCTCCCGGGCGGCGAGATCCCGGAGGTTCACGGTCGTTCCGTCACCGAGCTGCACGGGGACCGCCGGCGTGCGGGTGCGGACATAGTCCTCGAGCTCGTCGTCGTCGAGCGAGGCGGAGGAACGGGCCACTGCGCCCGCCGGTGCGGCGACCGCGGGGGCGGATCCGGGTTCCCGCACGAGGATCACAGTGGCCGCGGCGACCGCGAGCACCAGGATCCACGCCCACTCCGGAACGGCCGCGCGCGCGATGCCTCCCCAGAGCGGCGCCGATCCGATCGTGACGGCGGAGGCGAGCGCGACCAGGAGCAGCCAGGCGTTGCGCACCAGCGTGCGGGTGGTGATCGGGCGGCGTTCGCCGAAGCACGCACAGGAGGCGTCGGGTGTCTTCCGCTTCGCCCGCCACACCATCGCCAGGTACGCCGCGAACAGCAGCACCGCGACGACGGCCGCGGCGATCCCGAGCGGGCCGCCGACGAACAGCAGCACGGCGGCGAGCAGCAGTTCGGCGTACGGATGCACCCGGATCAGCCAGCCCTGACGCAGCGCCGCGGGGATCCCGAGCGATTCCCAGCCGGCGGCGTCATCGGGCGTGCGCAGCTTGGCGATGCCGCTCGCGATCAGCACGGCAGCGATGATCAGCGTCGGCCCGACGGTCCAGGCGGCGGTCATGACGGAGTCCCCATCCGGCCAGTATCCCAGGCGCGAGTCCGCCTAGGGTCGTCGGCGGGGCCGACCGGCGACGGCGTCGGCGAGCAGCCCGACGACCATCTCCGTGAGAAGGTACTCGGCCTGGGCGGATCCCGAGTCGTCCACGGGCCCGGCGAGCAGGGCGGAGAGAAAGGCGCGCACGCCGTCGGCAAGGATTCCGCGCGGCAGCGCCATGCTGACGACGGGGAAGTTCAGTCCGCTCGCGTCGAGCGCTTCCCGGGGAATCCACGCGCCCAGGGACCTGCCGCGACTGCGCCCGACCGTCTGGATCGGGAAGTCAGGGTGCACGAAGCAGAACGTGCCGGGCGGAACGATCCGCGTGGTGCCGTCCGGAGTGCACAGCGTGAACGGCGCGTCCGCGACGAGAACGCCGACGATGCCCTCCTCATACCCGCTCTCCGATGAGCCCCAAGCCCATCGTTCGCCCTTGTCGAACTCATACTGTGAGGCAAGCACCTCACCGACTTTCACGATGACGAGCGTCTCGTCCTGCTGCTCCCCCAGCCTGTGCAGAACTCTGCCGAAATCCGCAGAGATTCCCATTGCCTTCCTTCTGTGAGTGCTCCCCGCGCAAACGGGTGGCCATGAACCAGCGGGAGAACAGTACGCCCGTTGGATATGAAAATCTTGAAGGAATGCTCAGAGCTTGCGCAGCAGCACCGACTCCACGGCGTGCGAGGCGCCCTTGTTCAGCACGAGCGTCGCGCGGTGCTTGGTCGGCATCACGTTCTCGATGAGGTTCGGCAGGTTGATCTCGTTCCAGTACCCCATCGCGGTGGCCACCGCTTCGTCGTCTGTGAGGTGCGCGAACACGTTGAAGTACGAGGACGGATTGGTGAACGCGCCCTGGCGCAGCGCGAGGAAGCGGTCGACGTACCACTGCGCGATGTGGTCGAGATCGCCGTCGACGTAGATCGAGAAGTCGAACAGGTCGCTGACGGCGACGTCGTTGGGTGCTGGCGGCGGCTGCAGCACGTTCAGCCCCTCGACGATGACCACGTCGGGCCGGCGCACCACGACATGCGCATCGGGGACGATGTCGTAGCGGATGTGCGAGTAGAACGGCGCCCGCACCTCGTCGGCGCCGCTCTTCACCTTGGTCAGGAACTCGATCAGCGCACGCCGGTCGTACGACTCCGGGAAGCCCTTGCGGTCCATGATCCCGCGGCGCTCGAGCTCGGCGTTGGGGTACAGGAACCCATCGGTGGTGACCAGTTCGACGCGGGGCGTGCCCGGCCAGCGGCTCATCAGCTCGCGCAGCAGGCGGGCGATCGTCGACTTGCCGACCGCGACGGATCCGGCGACGCCGACGACGAACGGCGTGGTCTCGTCGGTCTCGTCCAGGAACCGGCTCGTCGCCTCCCCCAGTCGCTTGGTCGAGGTCGCGTACAGGCTGAGCAGCCGGCTCAGCGGCAGATAGACCTCTTTGACCTCGTTCAAGTCGAGTCGGTCGCCGAGACCGCGGATCCCGACCACCTCGGTCTCGCTGAGCGGCTGGTCGAGGTCGGCGGCGAGGCGCGCCCAGTCCGCACGGTCGATGCGACGGTACGGGGACAGCGGCGCCAGAGTGTCGGAGCTCACGGGCTCCATCGTAACGGCGCGACGCTCAGCGGCACCGGCCCCGGGGCCCCCACCCACCGCTTCGCCTGTCGCCAGACGCCCCACCAGGGCCGCGGGACGGGCATCTGGCGTCAGGCGAGCGCCGGACGTCGCACGGCAGCGGCGGCGATCAGAACACGCCCTCCGTCGATCGGCAGGCGACTCGCCCCGTCCGCGCGATGCGGGCGACGGCCACTCTGGGCGTGACAGACCAGAGCCGACCGTGCGACCCCACGCGCGATCGGCCGCTCTTCCTGGTGACGGCCCGCCGTTCTCAGGAACAGCGAACCCGCATCAAACAAACCGGAGATACGTCATGGTAGACACCACCCCGTCCCCCGCCCGCGGAGTCAGCCGCCGCAGCCTCGTGAAGGGCGCCGCGTGGTCGGTTCCCGTGATCGCCGTCGCCGCCGCGACCCCGCTCGCCGCCGCGTCCACCGCCACCAACGTCGGCAACTTCTCCCTCGATGGCACCTGTGGCGTCCTCGGCGTCCTCGGCCCCGGCTTCACCCTGACCGCGGGCGCGGTCGCGCTCCCCGTAGGCACCGTGATCAACATCACCGGCTCGGGTATCGCCAACATCGGCGTCTTCTCCGTGACCGGCGGCACGGCGAATGTCAACGTCCTCTCGCCGACCTCGGCACAGATCACGCTGACCGCCCCGCTGGCTGCTGGCGCGACGGCCGCCTTCCGTACGACGCTGTCGATCTCGGTCGCATTCGGACTGTCGGCGACGCTCACGCTGCCGTCGGGCTTCGTCGCCGGCCCCACCGCCAAAGCGACCGGCGGCGTCAACGCGACGCTCGTCCTCTGCTCCAGCAACTGAGCGAAGCTCTTCCGTCGGCCCTGGCCGACACGTGTGGCCGGGTGTTCGCACCCGGCCACACGTGCGTAACGGCCCACCTGCCGCTTCGCCTGTCGCCAGACGCCCCACGAGGGCCGCGGGAAGGGCACTTGGCGTCAGGCGAGCACCGCGGGACGGGCATCTGGCGTCAGGCGAGCGCACGGCAGCGCACGGCAGCGCACGGCAGCGCACGGCAGCGAGTAGTCTCTCCCCGTGCGTCTCGGAGTGCTCGACATCGGATCCAACACGGTTCACCTGCTCGCCGCCGACGTGCACCTCGGAGGTCGGCCGCTGGCGACGACGAGCGATCGCACCGTGGTGCGGCTCATGCGGATGCTCACTCCGTCCGGCGCGATCGCCGAGGAGGGCGTGCAGGCGCTCGAAGCCGCCGTCGCTCAGGCCCGCCGCATCGCCGAGCTGGAGCGCGTCGACGAGCTGCTCGCCACCGCCACGAGCGCCGTCCGCGAGGCGGCGAACGGCCCCGAGGTCATCGCGCGCATCGAGGCCGTGCTCGGTCAGCCGCTGCAGGTGCTGGACGGCGAGACCGAAGCCCGGCTCACCTTCCTCGCCGTGCGGCGCTGGTTCGGCTGGGCGGCCGGGCAGATCCTGCTCTTCGACATCGGCGGCGGATCCTTCGAGATGGCGGCCGGATCCGAAGAGCTTCCCGAGATGGCCGCCTCGGTGCCGCTCGGCGCGGGCCGCTCGACGCTGATGTTCCTGCCCGACGACCCGCCCGGCGAGGACGCGGTGGAGCGGCTCCGAGAGTACGCCGCGGAGCTGTTCGTCCCCGTGGCCGCACGGTTCTCCGCCTTGCCCCGGCCCGACCACGTCGTCGGATCCTCCAAGGCCATCCGGTCGCTGGCCCGGCTGGTCGGCCATCCCGCATCCGGCTGGCCGGGATCCGAGCGGATGCTGCTGCCTCGGGCGTCGCTGGGATCCTGGATCCCGCGTCTCGCGCGCCTTCCTGCGTCCGCCCGGCAGGAGCTTCCCGGGATCACCCCGGACCGCACCTTCCAGATCGTCGCGGCCGCCGTCGTGCTGCACACCGCGATGACCGCGATGGATGTGGCCGAGCTCGAGGTGTCGCCGTGGGCGCTGCGCGAAGGCGTGCTGCTGAGATACATCGAGGATCGGACGCACGCGGGCTGATCGGCGCGACTTCCGGATGCGCGGAGGCCCTGCCCGCCCCTACCCTGGTGTCATGACCGACCCGACGGCACCTGGGGCACCGCGCGGCGACTCCCCCCTACCGCTCACTCGACGTGAACTCCGACAGCGTCGCGACGCCGCAGCCATCGCGGCGGCTTCCGGCGCGCACCTCGAACCTCCCTTCGATCCGCAACCCGGCACCGGATCGGTGGATCACACGCCCGCGCACGGCGGCGCCGCCTTCGGGTCGCTGGCCGGCATGTTCGCCGCTTCGGCCGCACCGGTCTCCGCTCAGCCGACCGTGCTCACCGTGTGCACGGGGAACATCTGCCGCTCTCCCCTCGCCGAGGCGCTGCTGCGCACGCGGCTCGCGGGGCTCGACCTGCGCGTGCACAGCGCGGGCACGCACGGCCTGGTCGGCGAGGCGATGACCGAACCGGCGCAGCGCCTCGCCCGCACCCACGGCGTCGAGCCCGCGCAGGCGTCGGCGCACCGCGCCCGGCTGCTCACCGAGCCGCTGCTCGACGATGCCGACCTGATCCTCACGATGACGGCAGAGCAGCGCGACTACGCGGTGCGGATGCTTCCGCGCCGGCTGCACCGCATCTTCCCGGTACGCGAGTTCGCCCGACTCGCTCAGTCGCTGGACGACACGGAGGTGCGCCGGATCGCCGACACCGCAGGCACGGATCCGCGGGCCCGCCTGGTGGCCGTCGTCGAGGCGATCGCCGCGCTGCGCGGCGGCGCGTCCCCGCACCGCGAGGGTGAGGATGTGATCGATCCCTACCGGCGACCGTTCACCGTGTACGAGGAGTCGGCCGCGCAGCTGCTGCCCGCGCTGCACGACGTCGAAAGGGTGGTCCGCGCCGCCGTCCGCTGACCGTGTCACCGTCGATCATCGCCATCAGCCAAGGCGATAGCATGGCCGCACCCTTTGTCCGAAAGAGTTCTGCGTGAGCCCCACCTCCCCTGCCCGACTGCTGGAAAGCCACCTCGGGCTGTCCTCGCACCACGCCGGTCTGGTGAGCGCGCGCACGTTCCGATCGATCCTGGTCACCGTGCATCGGCCGCAGGCGCCGCGCTGGACCTGGCGCGGCGATTCCTCTCCGCACCACCCGCGGGCTGCCCTGCTGTTCCCTATCGGAGAGGCACGGGACGGCACCGCGCTGCCGATCGGCATCTTCGTCCCTCCGCAGTCCGGGGAGACGATCGAATGGAGCCGCCCCGTCGAGGTCGTCGCCGTGTGGGTGCCGCTGGAGACGCTGCGCGACTTCACGAACGATCAGCCGCTGCGGCCGGTCACCCTGAACAGCACGCCGATGGTCTCCGCCTTCCGCGCGTTCACCCTCGCGATCGCCCGCAGCACGGAGGAGTCCTCGTCGATCTCGCGCTACGCCATCGAGCGGCTGCTCGCCGAGATGGTGTTCGGCGCCTTGCTCGAGATCTACTCGGTGAACCTGCCGCACCCGGGGCAGCCCTCGCTCGTGGATCGCGCCCGCTCCACGATGCTGATGCGCCGGGAGGATCCCGGGTACACCATCGCGGAGCTGGCATCGGACCTGCATGTCTCGTTGCGCCATCTGCAGCGCGCGTTCGCCCGGATCAGCACGACCCCCGGCGAGGCTCTGCGGCGTATGCGTGTGGAACTGGCCGAGTCGCTCCTGGGCAACTCCGACTACGCCGTGCTGACGATCGCGGAGATCGCCATGCACGCCGGTTTCTCCAGCGCACTGCAGCTCCGCCGGGCACTGCACGCGGAGGGCCTGCCCTCCCCGAGCGTGATCCGCCCGCCGTCACGCTGATCGTCGCGACAGCGCGTCGATGCTTCAGCCCCTGCGCACCAGCACGCGCGCGTCGACGAGCTGATCGATGGCGGTGCGGACCAGGTCGTGCGGGTCCCCCTGCTCTGGGTGCCCGAAGTGCGCGACCACGTCGTCCACGATCTCGCCCGTGCTCCGACCGGCACGCAGCGCGTCCCAGATGACCGGGGCGATCCCGTCGAGCACGCTGACCCAGCGGTGTGCGAGCACGACCACTCGGTCACCGCAGCGGATCGCGTCCGTGACATCGGACAGATCGAACTCGGGGTGCACGACGTCGATCCCCGCCGGCTCCCAGTCCTCGTGCACGCGCTCATGATCGAGCAGCGCCGGCACGATCGGGGGAACCGTCGAGGCGTCCGCATAGGTGAGCCGCACGACGCCGCCGATCCGATCGCACAGCGTCGCGAGGGTCTGCAGGGGGCGGGGCAGCTCGGCCAGATAGCTCATCTGCGGCGCGATCTCCGCAATGGCCTCGGGGAACGCGACCGGCTCGATCGTGGGCGCCGGGTGGTCGGCGTCGCGTTCGAGCAGCACGAGCGCACTCAGAAGCAGCGGCCCCTCCGGCACCGGCAGGAGCCCGGCGCCGCCGGGCGAGACCTGTTCCTTCGGCATTCCCGGTCGAACGACGGACAGCGGCTTGCGATACGGGCTCACGGCCAGCTGAGGGTCGACGGCGACGGTCTCGTCGGAGACATACCCGTAGTGCGCGCCGAGCGCCCGGCTGAGTGTCGTCTTGCCGCGCCCGGACGGACCCACGAACGCGGCGACGCGCCCCGCCGGATCCGCGACACCGCAGGCGTGGAACATCATGAGCTCACCACCGCGGCGCTCCAGCGCCGCGAGCGTGACCTTCACCGTCAGCAGCTCGGCGAGAGCCTCGAGATCGCCTTCGGGCGTGACGACGATCGTCTCATCGGGTTCCGCTGGGTCATAGACGACCTGTGCACCCGTCCAGGATTCACGGATCCGCGCGGCCGCGTCGGCAGCGAAGTCTTCGGCGAAGTCGAGGCGGACCCGCACCCCGAACGCGCTCACGACGAGAGGCGTGTCCGCGCGGGACGCCGTCATGCCGTCTCCGCGGTCTCCCGCCGGCGGACGGATCCGTCACGCACATTCCCGGACGGCAGACCCAGGTCGTCGTCGGAGCGGTAGTAGTCGCCGTGGTACTGGTAGCCGTAGTAGGCGGCACCGCTGCCGCGCTTCGGCACCCGGTTCAGCACGATGCCGAGCGGACGGGCGCCTGCCCGTTCCAGGTTGCCGAGCGCCTTGCTGAGCACCTCGTACTTGGTCTTGCCGACCGTGCCCACGACGATCGCGCCGTCGGCACTGTGCGTGAGCACGGCGGCGTCAGTGACCGGGATGAGCGGCGGGGCGTCGATGACGACGATGGCTTCGCGGGCGATCGACTTGAGCAGCTCGCGCATGCGGGCGGATCCGAGCACCTCGCTCGGGTTCGGCGGCACCTTGCCGGCAGTCACCACGAGCAGCTGCCCGTTGCCGAAGCGCTGCGCGACCTCGGCGATCGTGGCACGACCGGCGAGCACGTCCGAGATGCCGGCGCCGTGCGGCAGGCCGAACACGGTGTCGATCATGGGACGGCGCAGGTCGCCGTCGATGAGCACGACGGGCTGCCCGCTGGAAGCGAGAGTCACGGCGAGGTTCGAGGCGATCGTCGACTTGCCGTCACCGGGCAGCGGGCTCGTGACGACGATGATCCGCGGCGGGTTGTCGACGTCCATGTACTGCAGGTTGGTGCGCAGTTCACGCATCGACTCGGCGATGCCGAACAGGTGCGCCCCCTCGCTGCTGCTGCTGTTGCCGCCGTCGAACGGCAGCAGCCTGTTGTCCGCGGTGAAGGATTTCTCTTCGGGGATCGTGCCGACGACGGCCACACCGGTCTCGCGCTCCACCTGCTCGACCGAACGGATCCGGCGGTCGAGCGTGTAGCGCAGCAGGCCGTAGCCGACCGCGATTGCGAGGCCGATCAGGGCGCCGAGCGCCAGTGCGAGCTTGGTGTTCGGCGACGACGGGCTGTCCGGCAGCCGGGCGGAATCGACCGGGCTGAGGAAGACCACACCCTTCTTCGCCGCGTCGCCGCTCTCCAGCCGGTTCACCTCAGCGCCCATCGAACGCACCCAGGCCTCCGCGAGGTCGCGGGCCTTCTCGGGCGTCGCGGCGTCGGCCGTGACCTTGAGCGTGAGGGTGTCGATGGTGTTGCTCACCGACACCTGCTTCACGAGCTCGTCCGACGTCGTGTGGAGGTTGAGATCCTTGATGACGCCCTCGGCGACCGAACGGGACGAGCCCAGTGCGGCATAGGTCTTCACCCGGCCGTTGGCCAGGGTGTTGCCCACGACCGCGTTGCTGGCATCGGATCCGCCGGCGTCCGTGCTGACGGCCGACTGCACGATCGCGGAGGCGTCTGCGGAGTAGACCTTCGGCTGCAGGAGCGTCCAGCCGAAGGCGAGGACGACGCCGAGTAGCGTGATGACGACCATTCCGAGCCAATGGGCACGGAAGACCCGAAGATAGTCACGCAGATCCATGTGGGCGGTTCCCCCTCGCTGATGTCACCCCGGCGAGGGCGATGTCACAATTTGCTCTTGATCGTACCGGACGCGACAAAAGCCGCGCGACCTGCGAAGAATCCGACGGCATGATGGATCCCATGACCGCTGACGCACCCGACGCCCGCAGGCCTGCCTCCGGACGGCCGCTGTGGCGACGGATCACGGGGAGCGCCTGGTTCCACCTGTTCGCGGCGTTCGTGGTCTTCGGGCTGATCCTGTCCTTCGTCGCGAAGCCGTACTGGGTGCCGTCCGGATCGATGGAGCAGACCCTTCAGGTCGGCGACCGGGTGCTGGTCAACCGGCTCGCGTATGTCGGAGGGGCGACGCCGCATACGGGAGACATCGTCGTATTCGACGCCGGGTCCGGATGGGACACGACGTCCGCACCGCCGGACAACCCGATCAAGGCGGTGCTGCGCTGGCTCGGCGAGGTCACCGGTTTCGGCCCGTCGGGTCCGCATACGCTGATCAAGCGAGTGATCGCCGGCCCCGGGCAGACCGTGAAATGCTGCTCGGCCGACGGCAAGCTCGTCGTGGACGGAAAACCGCTCGCCGAGCCGTACGTCTTCCAGGACTTCCCGTTCCAGCCCGGCACGCTCGACTGCACGACGACGCCGGCCTCACCCCGCTGCCTGCCCGAGGTCACCGTCCCGAAGAACTCGTACCTCGTGATGGGCGATCACCGCTCGAACTCGTCGGACGGCGCCATCCAGTGCCGCGGACGCACCGCGCCGGACGCGGGCTGCTGGCGCTGGGCGCGATCCGAGGAGATCGTCGGCAAGGCCGTCGTGATCCTGTGGCCGGTCACCCGCTGGTCGGGGCTGTGACCGCCGAGCGGCGCCTCACGATCAGCGGCTTCGGGCGTCCGGAGACGGCACCCATCAGCCACTCGACCGGACCGGTGCCCACGAAGCGCCACCAGAGCCACGCGACCACCAGCGGCAGGATGACGATGCTCGCCCACGCGAGCGGCACGTTCGCGGTCGGCCAGCCGATCGATCCCATCCACAGCGACACGATCCACACGTGCAGCAGATACAGGCTGAGGGCGAGCTGCCCCCAGACGCGCACGGGCGCGAAGACGCCGTCGACGACAGTGCTGCGCCGCGGCAGCGTCGCCAGCACGACGATCACCGCGTAGGTCGCGAACACCAGGCCCACGTCGTGCAGGGTGTCCGGGTAGCTGCCGGACACGGCCGCCGGCACGTGCAGCCCTTTCTCGAGCACCGGACGCAGGGCGTACGCGAACGGCGCGATCGCGAGCATGATCCACATCGTGCGATCCCGGCGCAGCCCGGCGCGCAGCAGCAAGGCCCCCAGGAGGAAGAACGGCAGCAGATTGGTGAGCCGATAGGAATGACCGAGCACCGTCCAGTCGGCCAGGCTCCGCACCACGACGTTCGAGGTCATGATCGGAACAATCTGCCCGCGGGCGAGCTCGTTCAACGGAGCGCCGATCACGACGACGATCGCCAGCACGACCGCCAAGGCCCGCGTACGCAGCAGGAGCAGGGGCACGCCGACGATCAGCAGCAGACCGAGGCAGCACAGCACGATCACCACCCACGACCCCCAGGTCGCCATCCACAACCCCAGCGCGATCAGCACCAGGCCACGGATCCCCTGCTGCAGCAGAGTCGCTCCGGTGCGACGCGAAGAGTTCCACACGAGCTGTGCGGACATGCCCATCACCAGTGCGAACAACGGCGACGCGACGTCGTTGACGTTGCCGACCACGAAACGCACGGCGCCGGGCAGCTGCGGCAGAAGCGGAGCCGCGTGGGCGATGAGCATCGCCACGATCGCGACACCCCGCAGCACATCGGGCACGATCAGTCGTTCGCCTCGCACGGCAGCCATCCCGCTCCTCTCGCCGCCTGCAAACTATCGCATCGAGGCGCGGGGAAGCGGACGGAGTCCCTCGGCTATCAAGCCGGTGGACTCATCCAGCGATCAGGAGCGTCAGCAGTTGCATCCTGGCGGGGTGCTGGCCCAGGTGATGGTCACAGGGATCGGCGAGTGGTCGTGATCGCTGCAGTCGGCGGCGTGACCCCAGGACATTGCGAACGAGATCGAACCATTCAGAATGTTGCCGCTGGCCGTGCTCTGCCCGAAGAAGAAGAGGTTGGCAGTCTGCCCCGCCGGTACCTTGAGCGGCAGCGTCACAGAAGTCGCCGGCGAGAAGATCGGGCTGGCGGGCGTCTGCGCGGTGATCGTCACTCCGCAGATCCAGATGTCCAGCAGGCTGCCGTTCTGCACGGTCACGGGAACGCCATAGCTCTGCTTCGCGTCCGGGATGTGGCAGGAATTGCCCGCGTTCTTGCAGGCGCTGCCGAAGGTGACCTGCGGTGGCGGACCCGACGTCGCAAAAGCGGGTATCGGGGCGGCCAGCGCCACGGCGGGCACTGCCCACGCCATGGCCTTGGTCACCGTGCGGCGGCTGACGCCTTTCGGCTGATCGAGTTCAGACATGATGCATCGCTCCTCCGGTTGTCCCATCGCTCGAATCCCCAGCAGACCTTGAGCGAGCACGCTGGACCGGAATTCTCCTGCGTGCACAACCAGTATGTCACCTGAACCGCGCGGGCGGAAGTGGCGATCTGCCGTCGGAGCAGACCACGGAGTGCGGCAGCGCCCCGACGAACGGTCAGTTCGGCAGAACGGTGCCGATCGCGACCGGCTGCTCGGGAGAAGCCCCGGAGTCCGGTGCAGCGGAGGGATCCTGTGCCGTCTGCGGGTCGGCGATCGGCGCGGGGTACGTGTCACTCATGGCGTGTCCTCTGTGTGCTCGGGTCAGATGTTGGCGACGTTGCGGATCCAGGTGATGGTGGTGCCTGGAGCGGCGTAGCCGGGAGGCTGCGACACCCGCGTGATGCGCTGCGTGATGAGCTGCGTGGGGTTGCTGACGGTGCCCGACCAGTAGAAGTTCGAGTCGACCGGGGTGTCCCCGTCGACCGCCGCGGGCAACGCGCAGGTGTACGTCGACTTGTACATGTAGTAGCTGACGCCGCCGTACACCAGCGTGCCGTCGGCAGCGGGGAGGGTCCAGCAGTTCCCGCCGCCCGACTTCGTCCAGCCTGTGACCGGCTTGGTCGACCCGAACCGGAGGCTCATGCTCGTGATGGTCTGCTGATGCACTGTCCCGGAGACGAAGAGCTGGCCGCCGTTGGACGTCCTCCCGTCCCACGTGACCGTGCCGCTGCTCAGCCTCGTCACATAGAACACGCCTCCGAGGGCGTTGTGCGGGGTGGAGACGGCGAAAGCCGGCACCGGCGCTGCGAGCGCCAACGCCGGAACCCCCCAAGCCATGGCCTTCGTCACCGTACGGCGACTGATCGTCCTGCGCTGCTCGACGTCAACCATTGATCGATATCTCCCCAGAATCGTCCATCATCCACCCCGCCCGGGGGCCCCCGAACGGCATCGCCTCCCCCGTCTCCAGGTCGAAGGCGAGGTCGAGGTCCGGTCCCTGCGGCACGTATGCCGCCGCGAGGATGACCGACAGGTTCCAGGCGGCTCCCACCGCGACCTGGCCCTCGTCGCTGCTCATCCTCATCCGCATCGCCATCCACCCTCGCCCCAGCGAGGATCCCCCCAGCGAGGATCCGACGCGGCCCCCTCTCACCATCGTCCGGGCACTCGGCGTCCCGGACGAAACCCACCCGGGATATCGGCAATCCGCGCGCCTGTCGGTTTACATTTCGGTCGATCCGACACCGTTGTGACGCTGGATTACCACCTCTCGTCAGGCATTCAGCCAATACGTCCGACGCCGTGGCATGGTGGGATCCCGCTTCCGCTGACGGCTGGGAAGGAGGAGCGGACGCACCGCGACCATGCGCATCGACCACGGACTCGACACGCAGGACGCCGCCGCCCGCGCGCTCCTCGCCGGCCTCGGCTGGGTCGTCGATGAGGCCGCCGTCCCCTTGCGGGTCGGCGGCGACCTCCTGAGTACGGACAGTTTCGCACTGGCCCGCCTGTGGCACACTCCGCTGCTCTTACGCCCCGTCGCGAAGGAGGCGAGACCCGACAACGGCCGTTTCACCGCAACCCTCATCGTCGAGGGCAGGGGGGTGCTCACGATCGACGGCGCACCGCACTCGTTCGAGCCGGGAACTCTGCTGATCTACGACCGGCAGCTCTCCGAATCGATGCAAGCCGACGCGTCGATCGCAGCGATCCACGTGTCGCACTGGTGGACCGCCATTCTCCGCGCTGGGCAGCGTCGCGAGGACGTGCCGGTGGCCAGCAGGCCTCCCGCACAGCTCGTGGGTCTGCTCATCGCGATGGTGAACACCACGTTCGAGCAGCGCCTCGACGAATCAGACCTCGGCTTCGCCGCCTGGCTCGCCTCGATCGACTCGGCCGTGTCGTCGCTGCTCGGCAGCACGCTGCGCGCTCGCGCTGCCCTCGCCAGTCCCGTCACGCTCTATGAGCGCGCCCTCGCCGTGATCCAGGAGCGGCACGCGGATCCGGCGTTCACGGTCGCGGAACTCGCCGAGCACTTCGACGTGTCCAAGCCCTGGCTGCACCGCGCGTTCGCGGAGCAGGACACGTCACCACGCCGCGTGCTGATGGACACGCGGATCGCGCACGCTCGTGCACTGCTGCCTCTGCTGCCGACACCTGCGGCGATCGCCTCCGCGGCGGAAGCGTCGGGTTTCGGCACGAGCAGGGCGCTGCGCCGGGCATTGCGCGCGGAGGAGCCTCACACCCCGCCCGCTGGAGTCGGCTGAGCGCTGCCGCGGCTCCGCCCTGTCAGCGCCGCCTGCATCGCGGCCGTTGAGGGGAACCCGGATGTCCGTGCGACGGCCACGATGTCGACGTCGGGCCCGCCGAGCTCCATCCGCTCGCGCGCGGCCGCTGCCCGCAGCCGCCGCAGCTCAGCCCTCGGTGTCGTACCCGCGGCACGGAACGCGCGGAACAGGCTCGACGCCGAGGAGAAGGCTCCGTCGCTGATCTGCGCCATGGAGAGGTCGGCCCGATGGTAGTTCTGCTCCAGGAACGTCAGCGCGCGCCGGTAGAGCTCCGCGTTGGCGGGCGACAGCCCGTCCGGGATCCAGCTGCCGCCGGACTGCGCCAGATAGGCGACGGCGTGCTCGACGGTGCGCCAGTAGGCGGCGAACGCGGAGTCAGCAGAGCTCAACCTCGCGGCGATGCCCTGATTCAGCACCGAGGTGAACAGGGACGCGGACACGGCCGACGGCCGCAGCACCCGCGCGGGCGACGCCGCTGGTCCGAACCCGGCACCGATCCGCTCGTGCCATGGCCCCGACGCGGACAGCATGGTCGTGGGCCGGGCGCTCCGGAACTCGAGCGCGTCCAGATCGTCGATCATCAGCTCGCCCTCGCGCACGAGCCGGTGGCGGCCGCCGAAGCAGAATTCGGCCTCGCCTTCGACCATCAGGATCGCGCGCCAGCGGGGCTCCCCTCCTTGCCGCGGATGCGCCCACCGCGCTGTCATCGGCGTGGCACGGATTCTGGTCGCGAACGCCGACACCCCGCCGATCCTGTTGACGTGGATCCGCGGCGGTTGCGGCGAGTCGACGATGTCCCAGCCGACCTCGATCGCCGAGTCGCGGATGCTCGCGACGTCCCACCACTCCGCGACGGCACGCCGATTGCCGCCGGCTGCATTCCTCTGCACGCGCAGTTCTCCCCTTCTGAGCCCTCCCCAGGGCGGAATCGGCGGAGGCCGCGGCATGCACCGCGCCGGACCGATTCCCACAACACCGACGACCTCGGGAGATCGTCGGTTGGTCCACTCAAGCGCACGTTCCGAGCAATTGGTAGACACTGCGTGAAAATCACCCCCGCGTTCACCCTGTGGCGAGACGGCGAGCAGAACACCGGTGGATCTCAGAGATACCCGGACTCGGCCGCGTGCCGCACGGCCTCGGCCGCGGATGTGACGCCGAGCTTGCGATACAACGAGCGCTGCTGGCTCTTGACCGTGTTCACGGACCGGAACAGTGCCTGTGCGATCTGATCACGGGTCTCGCCCCGGGCGAGCCCGGCCAGCACCTCCGCCTCGCTGCGCGTCAGGCTCGGCGCCTCGAGCACGCCGGTGTCGGCGAGCAGGAAGCCCGCCGGCAGCAGACCCGGAATCCGTTCCGCGAGCCGCGCGAACACGCCCGGAGCGAGGATCCGCAACATGCCGGCCTCGTACGACTCCGAGCGCGGGTTCAGGTCGGACAGGTGATCGACGGCCGTCGTGGCCGCCACCGGATCCTCCGTCAGACAGTGCGCAAGGCTCAGCAGCAGGGTTCGCCGTCGCTCGGCCTGGCGCAGCCCCTTCGTCATCGACTTCACCGCGGTGAGATCGCGGATCGCGGTCCGCGACGCGCCGGAGGCAAGAGCGATCATGGTCCCGATGAACCAGATCGGCCAGGAGCGGTCGTCCACCTCCTGCCATTCCTGCTTGGCCCGCGGGACGTTGCCGCTGAGGAGCGATTCGAGCGCCAGCAGAGCGCTGGGCGCCGACCGTTGAAGACCGGATCCGGTCGCACCGAATCCCGCGGCCACGAGCGACTCGAGTCGCGCGCGCGACTCGGAGCGGCGTTCGGCGACCACACCGAGGCGCTGCAGCGCGAGCAGGTGGAACGGCCAGATCTCGCCCATCTGACCGTAGGTGAGCTGCAGGACGCGCTCGAACGCCGTGCCGGGGTCGCTGTCGGCATCGAGCATGGTCACGACGAGGGTCTGCTCGGAGTCCAGAGACCGCTCCACCCAACTGTCCGAACGGGGAAGCTCCCGCGCCTCGCGCAGGTGCGCCTGAGCCACGACGGGGTCGCCGCAGAGGCCGTGGATCAATGCGGAGCGCAGATGCGCCTCCCGGGCGAAGAACTCGAAGCCTGCTCGCAACGGCACGCGCAGCACCCGTGCATAGAGCGACAGCGCCTCGTGCAGCCGCCCGTCGAGCGCCGCCGCGATCGCGGCCTGCTTGAGATAGAGGCTGCGGATCCCATTGCTCGGATCGATCACCGTCGGGATCGGATCCGTGACGTCGGGCAGCACGGCGAGCATCTCGTAGGCCGTGCCCGCCTCGCCGATCACCCGCGCCTGCGCGGCATCGATCAGCACGTGCCAGCGATGCAGGTGCGCCGGCAGATCCGGCGTGTGCGGGAGAGCCCCCGCGGAGTCCGGCTTCTCGGTCGTCACGGGTGCCAGCATGCGCGCCACGAGCGAGGCCACCGGGTTGAGTCGCAGCCGCTCGGGAGCAATCTGCGCGATGACTCCGGACAGCTCGTCCGGGGGCATGGCGAACCACAGGTCGACCGAGCGCGTGCCGATCAGCCGCACCACGGCGTCCTGATCTCCCCGGCGGGTCGCCTCCCGCACCTGCCGCGCAATCTCGCGCATGGCCTCACCCCACTCGGGCAACCGATCCCCTGCCCCTGGTGCGAGCTTACCGATCGCGCCGCAGACCTCCCGCGTGTGACGATGGTCGCATGCGTCTGCTCTACGTCTCGCCGGGTCCGCTCGACGCGAAGGCCGTCGACGGGCTCTCGCAGTTCGCCGTCACGTGGCCCGGTGACGTCGTCACCGTCGCTCCGGCGGGGGCGAACGCCGCGCCCGCGGAGACGCCGGCAGTGCGCGTCATCACCGAGCAGCCCTCGGCCGACACCGTCCGTGCACTGTCGCCGGACGTGGTGCTCGCGCTGCACCGGCCGGAGTTCGCGTGGCTCACGGCCATCGCGCCGACCGTCTACACGGCCGAGTTCACCCGCCGCATCCGCACGGATCAGCAGCACCTCACCGCGCACACCGGCCTCGACCGCGCACGGATCTCGGTCGGGCAGCTCCGGCGCGAACGTCAGTATCGCGCGATGGCCTCCTCCGCCGCGGGGCTGCAGTGCAACGGCCTCGCCGCATGGGACGCGTATGCACGGCTCAGCCCGAGCCCGCTCGCATTCCGGGACCATCGGATCCGCGCCGCCGATCTCGCCCTCGCGCGCACACGCGACACCTGGGACGGAAGGCGGCCGCTGCGGGTGGCGTTCTCCGGCCGCATCACGGCGGTCAAGGGCCCGCGGACGGTGCTCGACGTCGCCGCGCTCATGCCCGAGGTCGAGTTCGTGGTGCTCGGGGACGGCGATCAGCGCGCGGAGCTGCAGCGCCGTGCGCCGGGCAACGTGCGGTTCGCCGGGTTCCTGGCCTTCGCGGAGTGGACGGCGTACGTGCGCGAGCACGTCGACCTAGCACTGCTCCCCTACCCGCAGGGCGACCCGTCCGGCACCTACTACGAAGCGCTCGGCAGCGGGGTGCCGGTCGTCGGCGCCCGCAACACCACCTGGCGCAGGCTCGCGGACGACGAGGGACTGGGCTGGGCGGAACCGGACGCGCCGACGATCGCGGAGCGGATCCGCACCCTGCGTCCTGCCGACCTCGATGCCGTGCGCACGCGCGCGCTCGACGCGCTCGTGCCGTTCGAGGAGGTCGCCGCCCAGCGCGTCGCCCACCTCGCGACGATCGCCGCCGGCGGGCGCTGAGCTGCGCCCCGGCTTCGGCCGGCCGCGGCGGGCACGGTCACCTCGACGAGCGTCCGCCCACGCGCCGAGCGCGGGACGAGAGCGTCCGCCAGACGCGACGCAGTGCGTTCCGGATGCTCTTCGCGACGCCGATCGCGCGGGGGAATCGCACGCGGAGCCGCTCCAGCAGTGCGTAGCGGTATTTGAGGTCCTGGATCTGGTCGTGCTGCCGGAAGATGAACGTGAACAGGTCTTCCGCGTGGTCGGCGTAGGTCTGCAGATTGTTGCGCAGGATCCGCGAGTGCGCGGCGATCAGGTCGTCGCGCGTCATCCGCGAGTTCACCGATCCGGCGTCTCCGATACGGTAGAAGAAGTGCACTCCCTCAAGGCGATGCGGCACGCCGCCTCGCCCGAGCACGCGCAGGACGAAGTCATGATCTTCTCTTCCCCGCCGCATGGTCTCGTCGTAGCCCCCCACCGCCGCCCAGTCGTCCCGGCGGAACAGCGCCGCTGCGAAGATCTGGTTGTGCACGAGGAACTCGGTCCAGTCGAAATCCGGCAGACGCCACGGTCCGGACAACCGGCCGAAGAACTCCGCCCGCGAGTACACCAGCGGGACATCGGGCTGCGCGTCGAGCACGGCGACCGCCTCGGCCACGTAGGTCGGGGAGATCCGGTCGTCGCTGCCCAGCGGCAGGAAGTACGCTCCGGTGGCGACGGCGATGCCGGCGTTGAGCGCCGCAGCCGGACCCCCGTTGTCCTGCCGGATCACCTGAAGCCGATCGTCGGTGCGCAGCTCGTCCAGCAGCTGGAGTGTCTGCGGATCCGTGGATCCGTCGTCGACGACGACGATCCGGGTCTGGGCGTAGGTCTGGGCGAAGACCGAGTCGAGCGTCTCGGCGAGCGTCGCGCCGGAGTCGAACACGGGGATGACCACGGTCACCGCCGATGCGGACACCGATTGCGAACTCACGGACGCATCCATTCACCGGTTCGAATGAGCGTCAGGATCGCTCACGGGACCCTCAGTCTAGCCACAGGCAGGCGCCGGGATCCGGGCGCGATCACCACCCGTCCGCGCGCATTGAATAGGGTGGACGCGTGCGCGCCGAGCCCCCCGAAGCAGCGAAGCGCGGGGAACTCTCCCCGCGAGTCGTGATCGTCGCGCAGGAGCCGCCGATGCGCAAGGCTGACAGCGCCGGCGTCGGGTACCTCCGGGATCTCCTCGACCTGCTGCGCGACCGTGGCGCGCGCGTCACCGTGCTCGTCGCCGACACCGAGACCAGCCGGCGTGCGGCCGCCGATGCCGACGGCTACGACCTCGTCCTCATCCCCACCTCGCGTGCCGTGACCGCGGCGGGCGCCACCAAGGACGCGATCAGCACGCGCCTCGCGCCGATCCGGCCGCCCCGCGGTTTCCTCGCGGCTCTGCGCCGCCACCCGGCCGCGCTCGCAGCCGTCCGTGCGGCGGATGTCATCGACGTGCAGTGGCCGTCGATGACCGCCGCCCTCCCCGCGCTGCACCGGCTTGCTCCGCGCGCCCGCCTGATCGCGACCCTGCACGACGTCGCCAGTCAGGGACTGCGCCGGCATCGCGCGCAGGCCCGCTCGCCGAAGACCTGGATCCGGTTCGCGCTGAGCACCGTGCAGGCCCGTGCGGTCGAGATGCGCACCACCGCCCTCGCCGACACGGTCATCGTGTTCAGCGAGAAGGATCGCGCGCTGCTGCCGCGCTCCGAGCGCGTCGAGGTCGTGCACCCGCCGCTCGCACTGCCCGGCGCGGTGCCGGTCGCCGAGCCTGGGGAGAGCCCGGAGCTGCTGTTCGTGGGGCCGCTCTATCGCGGCGAGAACCGCGAGGCGCTGCTCTGGTTCGCGGATGAGATCTGGCCCCGGGTGCGTGCCGCGGTGCCCGACGCGCGCCTGCTCGTGGCGGGACGGGCCACCGCCGCGCATCGCGCGGCGTACGCGCACGCCAGCGGGATCGAGTTCGTCGGCTTCGTCGACGACCTGGAGCCGCTGTACGCGCAGGCCGCGGCGGTCATCGCGCCGCTGCGCGCCGGCGCCGGCGTCAAGTTCAAGGTAGTCGAGGCGCTGGTGCGCGGCGTGCCTGTGATCGGCACGTCCGTGGCGTTCGAGGGCATCGGAGACGAGACGCAGCAGCCCCGGCGGCACGATGACGCCGCAGACTTCGCCGAGGCCGTCCAGGCCGCGCTGCGAGATCCGGCGGGCGCCCGCGAACGCGCCAGGTCCTGGCAGCACTGGGCCGAGCAGAACTACGCGCCCGAGGCGTTCGCCCGACGGATCGCCGGGATCTACGGGCTCGCCGCGGCCGTCACCGCCGCCCCGGTCGCCCCCGTCGAGAGCGCCCCTCTGGCCAGCGTGGTCATCCCCGTGCGCAACGGGGCGCACGGCATCGCCCGGCAGCTCACCGCCCTCGCCCAGCAGGACGTGGCCGCGCGCCTCGAGGTGATCGTCGCCGACAACGGCTCGACCGATCGCACCGCCGCCGTCGCGCTCGCCCACCACGCCGGATTCCAGGATCTGCGCGTGGTCGACGCCGGAGCGCACCCCGGCGTGAACCACGCGCGCAACGCCGGCGTGCTCGCCGCGCGCGCCGAGAAGGTGCTGTTCTGCGACCACGACGACGAAGTGCATGCGGGATGGGCTGCGGCGATGATCCGCGCCCTCGACGACGCCGACCTCGTGGGCGGCCGCTTGATCCTCACCCAGGAGGACACCGGAGGCGCCCACGTCATCGGCGAGGTCTCGGCGCTGCGCACTGCCCTCGGCTACCTCCCCTACGCGGTGGGGGCCGACCTCGGCGTGCGCCGCGCGGCCGCTCTCGACGTCGGAGGCTTCGACGAGAGCTTCCGCCGTGGTCACGACGAGGTCGACTTCTGTTGGCGCGTGCAGCAGAACGGATCCACGATCGCCTTCGCGCCCGACGCCGTCGTCACCTACCGCCAGCGCCGCGGGGCCCGAGACAGAGCGCGGCAGAGCTACCATTCCGCACGCACGTCGATCCTGCTGTGGACCCGGCACCATGGCATCGCGCCCGTCGTCGCCCCCTCACCCCGCCGCGCCGTGCGTGACGCGGTCACCTCGGTCCGCTATCTGCCGCGGCTCCTCTCCGCGGCGCGGCGCGACGAGGCCGCCCGGGCGCTCGGCTGGGTGTGGGGCACGCTGGACGGGCAGCTGCGCTATCGCGTGCTGGGGTCGCCGCCGGCACCGCGGTTGATCGACGCCCACCCGATGCCGCCCGCCCCGCACGAACGGCGGACGCCGTGACGGGCGACGCACGCGTGACCGTGGCGATCGTCGCCTACCGCCACGCCGCGTACATCGAGCAGTGCGTCGCGTCGATCCGCAACCAGTCCGTCCCGTGCCGGATCCTCGTCCTCGACGACTGCTCCCCCGACGACACGGCAGACGTGATCCGGCGCCTGGCCGCCGAAGAAGGCTCCGGTCCGCAGATCACCGCGCTCCTGCAGCAGGAGAACATCGGCCTCCCGGCCAACCTCAACATCGCCCTGCGCCTCGCCGACACCGACTACTTCGTGTATCTCGCCGGCGACGACTGGTCACTCCCCGACCGGCTCGAGAAGCAGATCGCGGCGCTCGACGCCGCCGGCCCCGACGCCGGGCTCTGCTACACGGACTGCCTGCGCGCCCGAGCCGACAGCACGCTGCACGACGAGCGGTTCAGTCAGAATCATGCGCACGTCTTCTCCCCCGATGCGGCGGATCCGTACCGTGAGCTGCTGCTCGTCGACAACTGGATCCCGGCGCCCACGGTCATGTTCCGTACCTCGGTGCTGCGCGTGGTCGGCGGCTTCGACGAGGCGATCCGGTACGAGGATCACGACACGTACGTCCGCATCGCACGCGAACATCGGCTGGTATACGTCGATGAGGCGCTGTCCGTGCATCGCGAGCTGGACGACGGGCTCGGCACCGAGATCTTCCGGCCGAACAGCAGGGACTGGCTCGAAGGCCAGCTCCTGATGGAGCGCAAGCAGCTCGGCGTCGACCCTGCACTCACCCGCGAGCTCTGCGGGCGGCTCCGCGTCCGCGCCATCCGGCTGTTCAAACTCGGCGGAGACACCCGTCTCGCTGCGGAGACGATGGGCATGGTCGTCCGGGCGAGACCGACGCTGGATCCCGTGCTCTGGGGGTACTGGCTGCTGGCACGCATGCCGCGGCGGGCGCGGAGCGGTTCCCGCCATCGCGCGGGCTGAGCGGCGTTTCAGCGTTCAGGGAGCGCCCGCAGCGCCTCGGCGACCTCATGCCAGGTGCGCCGGAAGGTGAAGCGCTGCTCGACGTCGGCCCGCGCCGCAGCACCGACGCGACGGCGCAGGGCGGGATCCGCGACGGCCTGGCGCACGACCGCGGCGACCCCGCCAGCGTCGTGCAGTGGCAGGGCCAGGTTCGTCCGCCCGTCGTCGATGTACTCGCTCATCGCCGCGGTGCGGGTCACGGCCGTGCAGCGTCCGCATGCCATCGCTTCCAGCAGCACGCTCTGCCCGGTGGGATACGCGAGGTCATGCGTGGGCACGACGACGAGATCGGCCGCGCGGAGGTTGTCCCGGTGCACCGGCATCGACGTCGGCGGGTGCAGGCGCACGTTGGCGGGCGGATCGAGGATCCGGTCGGGCTGGGTGAAGATGTCGTAGCGGATCTCCGGGGTCATCCTGGCCGCGTCGACGAGGGTGTCGAAGTCACGGCCCCGATCGATCCCCATCGCCGCGACCTGCAGCCTCGGCTGCTGCGGCTCGGCGGGCGTGTACCAGGACTCGTCGACCCCGAATGGGACGAACACGACCTTGTCGGCCGCGCCGATCGACGCGAACGCCTCGACCTGGTTGGGCGAGAACACGAAGATCCGGTCCATCTGCGCGGCCGTGCGGGCGATCCGCGCCCGCTGATCGGCCGATCCGTGCAGGATCTCCTCCGCCCACCAGCAGGAGACGACCGCGAGCGGCACCCGCGCGTAGGGCGGGATCCGGCGTCGCCGCAGTGCCGCGGGCAACACCGCCTTGTCCTCGAGCATGCCGAGCACGACGTCGGCCCTCGCCGCCCGCACCAGCCCCCGGACGGCGAGGTCGGCCCGCACCCCCGTGCGATGCTCGACGACGTCGCGCAGCTTGCGGTGCAGCCGGCCGCGGGCGGGGGCGATCGGCATCAGATCGAGGCCCTCGTCCATCAGCAGGTCGATCCGATACGGGCCGGGCACGCGATCCTCGGGCGGGCCGAGGTGCTGCGCGCGCCGCACGCCGTCGTGGTCGAAGAGCCCGAGCACCCGCAACGGGCGCCGCGCGGCGAGGGTCGCGGTCACGAGCGCCCCGCGAGGGGATCCGGTCGCTCCGCGGCGGCATCCGAGCGTTCCGTGCCGAGCTCGCCCAGCTCGACCATCCGCGCGAACTCCGGCACCGCGGCTCGCACGGCGGAGAACGATCCCTCGCCGCGCACCCTGCCGCCGCTGAGGAACACGAGCGTGTCGGCGTCTCGCACGGTCGACAGCCGGTGCGCGACGATGATGATCGTCATCTCGCCATGCAGCGACGCCAGCGATGCCGCGATCTGCGCCTCGGTGTCGTTGTCGAGCGCGGACGTGGCCTCATCCAGCACGAGCACGCGGGGCTCGCGATACAGCGCGCGGGCGAGACCGAGCCGCTGACGCTGTCCTCCGGACAGGCGGGATCCGCGTTCTCCGATCACGGTGCGCACACCGTCCGGCAGCTCGGCGACGACGTCGTCCAGACGCGCGAGGGTGAGCGCTCGGCGGACCCGCTCAGGATCGATCTCGCTCTCCGGCAGACCGAACGCGATGTTCGCCTGCACGCTGTCGTTCAGCAGGAAGGCATCCTGCGGCACGACGCCGAGCCCGCCGTACCAGCGCGCCGGATCCTCCAGGATCGGCACGCCACCGCAGGTGATCGATCCGCGGGTCGGGGTGAGCAGCCCGAGTACGAGGTCGACGATGGTCGACTTGCCCGCGCCGCTGGATCCCACGAGCGCCGTGGTCTGGTGCTCGCGGATCACGAGATCGATACCGCTCACGACCGGATCCGTCGCATCAAGGTAGGAGAACTCGACGCGGTCGAGGCGGATGTCACCGCGCAGCGGCTCGGCGATGACCGGCTCCTCGACGTGCGCCTCGCTGCTCTCGAGGTCTTCCACGGCGGTCGCGAGGATCCCCATGCTCGCCTCGGAGGCCCGCACCGCGCCGATGTTCTGCGTCATCAGGTTCATCGTCGGCAGCGCCCGCATCGCCGCGGCGCCGAACAGCCCGAGCGTGGCGATCGTGCCGGCGGCCGATCCGGTCGAGAACATGATCGCGGAGACCCCGGCGAGCGCGAGCGCGAACACGACCTGCGACACCGCGGCCGGAATGGTGCCGAGGGTGGCCAGCAGCCGGTTGGATCCCAGCATCCGGGCCTGGGAGGCCTCGTATTCGCCGAGCAGGCGCCGCCCCGTCGACGACAGCCGCACCTCGCGGAACCCGTGCACGAGCGGCAGCAGGAACGACCAGCTGCGCAGGTTCGCGTCCGTGCTCGCCGCGCCGGCCCGGCGCTGCGCCGGCTGCAGCCGCCGCTGCGTGACGGCCATCGTGCCGCCGAACAGCACGATCGTGAACGCCGTGACGAGGGGCGAGGCGACCAGCAGCACCGCGCAGATCGCGATGAGCGTGAGCACGCTGGTGTAGACGGTCAGCACACAGGTGAGCGCGTTGCCCACGATCGCCACGCCGCCGACGTTGCGCAGGATCTCGGCGTCGGATCGGCGCCGGTGCGACGCGTACGGCTCGGCCGAGTAGGCGCGCAGCATGGCCGTGTTCGCGGCGACGCCGAGCCGGGCGCTGCGCCCGTTCTGGGTCCACACCAGCAGCACGCCCAGCCCGCTGCACACCAGGAACAGCAGCGCGATGCACAGCGCGAACATGGGGATCACCACCCGCGGATCCGTCGTGCCCAGCATGCTCGCGAGCACGCCGACCGATCCGGATCCGGTGCCACCGCCCGAGATCAGAGACATCAGCGGGATCATCGCGATGACCGGGATCGTGCTGAGCGCGGTCTGCACGAGCATGAGCACGACCGCCACGCTGATCCAGGACACTGCGCGCACCCCTGCGAGACGCATCAGCGCACCGAGGCCGCGTCGCACCAGCGGGTCGAAGATGATCAGCATCTCGCCTCCTCCCCCGCGGGCCGGTACGCCCGCCCGATCGCCGCCGTCATGTCGCCCGGCGTGGTCAGCCGGTCGCGCGGCACCCGCCGGGCACCGGCCAGCGCCGCGGCGGTCGCGGCGCGGTCGTCCGGATCCACGCAGCGCTCGGGGCCGACGATATCGCCGTTCCCGCCCACGTCCGACGCCACCACGCGGAGCCCGCGCGCCACCGCGTCCAGCAGGGTGTACGAGCAGTTCTCCCACACCGAGAGCTGCGCGATCACGTCGGCACCGGCCATGGCGGCCTCCGGATCCACGAACCCGGGGAAGTCCACCGGCACGCCGAGACGGTCGGCGAGAGCCACGAGCTCGTCGCGCTGCGGCCCCTCCCCGGCGACGGTCAGCGTCGCCTCGGGATGCGCCGCATGCAGTCGGGCGAACGCCTCGATGAGCCGATCGATTCGCTTCTCCGCAGAGAGTCGCGACAGCGACAGGATCCGCAGGCCGGGAGCGGTCGTCCTGTCGGTCCCTGCGGCGGGCGTGCGAGGCTGTTCTGGCGCGTCGACCCCGTTCGGGATCACCACGACCGGTCGCCGCACCCGCCACTTCGCGATCATGGCGTCGCGCGTCGCGCGCGACACGGCGATCGCGCCGGCGAAACGGCGGAAGCGCTCCCGGTGCACGAGCGCCATGAGCCGCGCCTGCGCCGAGGAGCGGTGATAGACGCCGTCGTCGAGCGCGATGCCGTGCTCGGTCGTGAACCGGCGGGCGGTGCGCGGCAGCCGGGTCCAGGCGCTGACGATGTCGGCGTAGGCGAGGTGCGAGTGCACGACCTCCGGATCCGTCGCGCGCACGGCTTCGGCGACCGTGCGCCGCGAGGCGACGAAGCCCGCATCCGGCCCGAACGCCCCCGTGATCACCGGCGTGTCCTGCGCCCGCAGCCGCTCGGCGAGGGCGCCCTCGGGGCAGAGCACCGTGATGCGCCAGCCGGGGATGCCGGCGCGGGTGGCGTCGAGCACGTGCCGGGCGACCCCGCCGATCGGAGCGACCGGGACGAGCCAGAGCGCGCGGCGCTCCGCACCCCGCTCGGACCGCCACTCGCGGAACAGCGCCAGCCAGCGCTCGGCCATCCGCTCGTCCGTGAAGACCTGCTCATAGGCCGCCGCGTTCGCGTGCCCCCATGCCGGATCCGCGCTGAGTTCGATCCCCTGCTCGATGCCGGCGGCGAGCTCGCTCGGAGCGCACAGCACGGAGTCGGGCAGCAGCGCCTGCTGGTCGACGTTGCCGCCGACCGCGGTGAACACGAGGCCCTTGCCGAGGGCGGCGGCTTCGAGCGGAAGCAGGTCGAAGTAGGCCGTGCGGTTGGGGATCACGAGGAACCGCGCCCGCGCGATCGCGGGAGTCGGGTCGTCGAGCCAGCCGAGGTCGTGCACCGCGTCGGATGCCCGGCGATCCGGCCCGGCGCCGAGCGTGCAGAAGCGCAGGTCCGGCCGCTCCGCGGCGAGCGCCTCGGCCGCGGCGAGGAAGAGGTCGTATCCCTTGTGCGCGACGTAGCGCCCGACGAACAGGATCGCGGGATCCGCGTCGCCGTCATCGCCCGCCGTCTCGCGGAGCACCGGGCGCGGCACGCCGGACAGCACGTATCGCGTGGGAGTCGTCGCGAGGATCCCCCCGAAGGCGTCGACGTACACGCCGGCCGCACCCCACGTCGGAAACACCACTCGGTCGGCCAGGCGGAACAGGGCACGCTCGTCCCTGATCATCCGGCGGCGGGTCCGGGCGACCTTGCCCGGCGCGCGCCCGGCGTTCATCATCGCGAACTCGTCCCCGCTGAGGGTCGGGCTGTGCGGCATGTACCACGTCGCCTTCCCCCGGCTCCGGGCGAACCGGAGGCGCCGCGGATCCTGGAAGCCCTGGAACACGACGACGTCGGCCGCCGCGATCTGTGCGCGCAGCCGCGGGGTCATCCCGCTCTTGAGCGCGTGTCCGATCTCGTGCCGGATCCGTCCCACGATGCGTCGGATGCTCGGCGTGCGGCGGGTGCGGGCGGGGGCAGGGCGCGGCTCGCCCGTGGCGCGGTTGCGCTGCTCGAGCACGAGGCCTGCGAACCGGACGTCGACGTCGGGACTGTCCGTCCGGGCGAGCGCGGCGCGCAGGTTGTACGTGTACCCGGTGGGACCTCCGCCGGGGGCGATCAGGTCGCACACGACGAGGACGCGGGTCGGATCCAGCGCGGCGGAAGACTCAGACATGCGCCGTCACCTCGTCGGGGTGCAGGGCTCCGGACAGCCCCGCCGACTCGACCAGCCACGCCACATGCTTCTCGGCGAGCCAGCGCGGCGAGCGGGCGACGACACGATCCGCCGTACGCGCCCGCCGCTGCAGCTCCGCCAGCCCGTGGCGAGCGGCCGTGCGGTGCACCAGCCGGTTCCACACGCCGGCGGGCGCCGTGGACGCCGATCCGCCGGATGCGGGGTCGGACCGTGCGAGATCGGACGGTGCGAGACCGTGCTTGGCGTCGAACGCGCGCTTCGCCGCGCCCGCGAGGAACGCCCGGGTCACCCGGACTTCGGTGGTGGTGGCGGCGACGTGATGCGGCGTCTCGAGCTCGGGCGCGAGCACGATCCCGATCCCGGACTGGTGCAGCCGGTAGCCCCAGTCCACGTCCTCCCAGCCGTAGGCGCGGAACGCGGTGTCGTAGTCGCCGATCCGGTCGTAGGTCTCTCGGGCGACCGAGACGTTGCCGGCCCAGTACCGCCAGGCCGATTCCGCGGGCGCCGCGTAGGCGTCAGCCCGGAACCGCCCGTCACGCTCCCGACCGTAGGCACGCGCGTAGGCCGTGTCGGGGTAGACGTTGCGGTACAGGCCGATCACCCCGCACACCCCCTCCGCGTGACGCGCGACATGCGCGGCCACGTACTCCGGGCCCGGCCGCAGGTCGTCATCGCAGCGGATCAGGATCCCGCCTCGTGCGTCCGCGAATCCCGCGTTCAGCGCGGCCGAACGGCCCCGGTTCTCCGGAAGCACGAGCGCGCGCACCGGCAGGTCGGCGGCGGCCTCAGCGATGACCGCAGCGGATCCGTCGATGTCCCCGTCGACGACGACGATCGCCTCCCACGCGGGCTCGGTCTGGGCGCGGAGCGCGGCGAACAGGCGCGGCAGACGCGCGGATCCGCCCCGGGTCGGGACGACGATGCTGGCGAGGGGCGCGGTCATCGCGGATCCTCCTGCGCGACCATGGCGCACATCTCGACGACCTGTTCGGCCCAGCGCGGCCAGTCCAGCGCTTCGGCATAGTGCGCGGCGGCGGACCGGCGCGAGACGTCGCTCTGCTCGCCGCGGCTCAGAGCGACGAGCAGCCGGGCGGCGCGCGCGATCGCGGCCTCGTCCTCGTTCGGCACGAGCCATCCGCTGAGCCCCTCGGCGATGATGCTCGGCACGCCGCCGGTGTCGGTGGTGATCGCCGGCAGACCATGCGCGGCCGCATCGGTGAGGGTCACACCGGCGGCGTTCGCACGCGCGAGCTCGAGCAGCACGTCGGCCCGCTCGTACTCGTCTGAGAGCTCAGCGGCCGTGAGCCTGCCGGGGACGCGTACGTCGTCCGGCAGCGCCGGCGCGCGCCCGACCACCGTGAGCGCGATCTCCGCTCCCGCAGCGCGGGCCGCGTCGACGGCGGCGAGCGCACGGTCGCCGCCCTTGCGCTCCCAGTCGCTCGCCACGACGAGCACTTCCAGCGGCCCTCCGCCCGAGGAAGGACTGTCGCCCGACGGCAGGATCGCCGCGCCGGGGGGCGCCACGACCACGCGCGCCCGATCGACGCCCGATCGCACGAGGCCGTCCGCGGCCCACGCCGAGGCCGCGACGTACCCGGTCGTACGGCGGGCGGCGAGCACCCCCACCCGACGGACCTGCGCCGCCGAGAGCCGGCTGAGCCCCGTGAAGACCGAGTACCGATCCCTCATGTCCTCGAATCCTGCGTCGACGTACTGCACGACGGGAACGGATCCGCCCAGATGCGCGACGTCGACCGAGGCCGCGACCGCGAACACGACGCCGACGTCGGCTGCACGCACCCGCCGGGACGCGACCCTGCCCCGCGCGCGGGAGGTCGCCAGGCCGAAACTCCACAGATACCGCTTGCGCGAGAGCCGGGCGGCGAGCCGGTCGACGAACGCCGTCGGAACGTCCGCGGTCGAGATCGCGGACACCTCCGCGACGGTCTCGAGCGCACGCAGCATCGGCAGCACTATCCCCGACCATGCCGACGGATCGTCCGTCCGCCACGGGGTGAGGACGGCGATCCGCACGCGTTCCGGATCCGTCACAGCCACGCCTCCATCCGATCCAGAGCGGTCCAGAAGCCCTCGCCGTTGTTGACGTGGCCCTGCCAGATCTCCGGGATGAACGGCACGCCGGGCAGGAGCGCATCGAGCTGCGCGCCGAACGCGGGCCAGTCGATGTCGCCCTCGCCGACCTGCACGCCCTCACCGTCGACGCCCGTCGCGTCGACGAGGTGCAGGTGGATCGTGTGCGGCGCGAGCAGATCGACGGCCTCCGAGAACGCCATGCCCAGCCAGGTCGTCGCGAGCTTGGTGTGCGAGGCGTCGAAGCAGAGCGGGGTGCCGGTCTCGGCGGCGAACTGCGCGGTGTCGCGCGGATCCACGAACAGGTTGTGGAACTGCTGTCCGCCCATCAGCCACGGATACGGCGGCAGGGTCTGCGCGGCGATCCTCACCCCGTCGGCATCGAGTCGCGCCAGGGCGTCGGCGATGCGCGCATACTTCGGCGCGCGAGCGGACGGCGGCAGGTGCCGGTCCTTCGTGAACCCGCCCATCGTGACGACCATGACCGGATCCTGATCCGCCGTGAACCACCGGCGCAGGTCGCGGGTGATGTCGATCGTGCGCTGGACTTCGCGGATCGAGCGCTCCCAGATCTCCGGATCCGCCGAGGCCAGATCGACGAGGAAGTCACCCGCGAACAGGTCGGGCAGGTGGGTCGTGAACGCGATCGGGAGCCGCTGGGTGAAGACCGACGCGGGGTCGACGTCGAGATCCTTGTAGGAGAAGTGGAACTCGAGGAAGTCCGGGTTCGACTGCACCCTCAGCGCCGCCTCGTCGTGGTAGCGCACCGGCAGCCCCCACGGCCGGCGGAACGAGAAGGGCCGGCCGGCCGGTGCGACGTCGCGCAGGTCGCCGTCGAAGAAGAAGTCGCCGTCGGCCATGTCCCGCGCGAGCGTACGGCCGAGCAGCTGCGGCAGCACGTTCGGCTGCAGTCCGCGGCCGGGGCTCTTCACCGCGACGTCCTCCGCGGCGAGCACCGTGCCCGACACGAGCGGCCGCGCGGCGACGAGCGACTTGGCCAGCGTGACCCGGTTCATCTGCTCGCCGGTCGAGACCGTGCGGGCGGATCCGGTGCCCATCGACGACTCGATGTCGCGGATCTGCTCGACCATGATCCGGAACTCGTCCGGCAGCAGCGACACCGTGTGGTCGTTGCCCTCCATCGTGCGGTCGACGGTGAAGTGCTTCTCGATGATGTGCGCCCCGCGGGCGACCGCCGCGACCGGCACGTGCCAGCCGCGCTCGTGGCCGGAGTATCCGACGACCCCCTGGCCGATCTCGGCGAGCCGGTCGAGGTAGCTGAGATTGAGGTCCTTGTACGGCGCCGGGTAGGTCGACTGGCAGTGCAGCAGCGCGAACGGCGCCCCCTGCCCGCGCAGCAGCGTGGCCGTCTCGATGATCTCGCTCTCCCGCGACATCCCCGTGCTCAGCACGAGCGGCACGCCGCGCCCTGCTGCGTCGAGGACCAGCGCATGGTTGGTGAGGTCGGCGGAGGCGATCTTCATCGCCGGGATCCCGTAGTCGGCGAGAGCCTGCACGCTGGGCGCGTCCCACGGCGTGCACATCACGTCGACGCCGGCGTCCTTCGCATGGTCGAACACCTCGAACATGCTCTCCGCGGACAGGGAGAACCGGCGCAGCAGATCGAGCGTGTACTGCACGCCGAGGTCTTCGCCGCCCGTCGCCGCGCCCCGCTGCCGGTACAGCGCATCCATGTCGCGCAGCTGGAACTTGACCGCGTCCGCGTCGGACTCGACGGCCAGATCCACTAGCTTCTTCGCGAGGTCGACGGATCCGTTGTGGTTGTTGCCGATCTCCGCGATCACGAAGGTGGGGTGGCCGGATCCGATCTCGTGCCCGCCGATCCGCAGCGTCCCGGTCTCATCGATCGCGATCGCCCAGAGGTGTCCGCGGTCGTCGACCATCGGCACGTGGTGCACGCCGTCGCGTCCGAGCAGCGGCGCGATCTCGGCGACGGGCGTGCCTCGCGGCACGCTGCGCACGGCCCGGTTGGCGACGGTCGCGCAGTCCACGTCGAGCGTGGCGTCGGGGTGGGCGATCAGCCAGCGCCGGAAGTCGCCGTCGGAGAGCGACCCGAGCAGGATCCCGTGCGCGTCGACGCAGAACACGATCCGCTGCTTGTTGGCGTTGATCTTGCCGAGCCCGGTGAGGATCGGATCCTCCCCGAACACGATGTACGGCGCGATGTCCCGTTCGATGATCATGAGTGCTCCCCCCGTCGTGCCCCGTCGGGGTCGGACGCCATATCCTGCAGCACGGCTTCGGCGATGCGCAGATCGACGAGGGTGTCGATGTCGACGCCCTCGGCCTCGTCCATCACGAACAGGCCCACGCGGCCGCCGATCCTGTTGTTCTCCCGCTCGTAGATCTCGGTGCGGGTGAGGTAGAGGGATCCGGTCTCCTTGTAGAAGTAATCTCCGCTCTGCAGATCCTGGCGTCGCGGGCGGGCGGAAGGGTCGTACTCCGCGGTCGCACTGCCGCCGACCGCCGTCGCGGGATGCCAGAAGAACGGCGTCTGCGGCACGACTCCGACCAGGCTGTCGACTCCGGTCTCGGCGAACTCCTGCACGGCGCGCTCGATCGTGCCCGGCAGCCGCACGGGCGACGTGGCCTGCAGCAGCATCACGGCGTCAGGACGGCGTCCTTCTGCAGCGCGGTGCCGGATCGCGTGCAGGATCACGGGTTCGGTCGGCGTGGTGTCCTCGGCGAGCTCGGCGGGCCGCAGGAACGGCACATCCGCGCCGGCGCCGCGTGCGATCGCGGCCAGTTCGGCGTCATCGGTCGACACGAGCACGTCGAGCCCCGCGGCGAGCGCCTGCTCGATGCTCCATGCCACGAGCGGCTTGCCGGCCACGGCCCGGGCGTTCTTACCGGGGACGCCTTTGGAGCCGCCGCGCACGGGGATCACGCACAGGATGGTCATGGTCGTCCTCCTTCGGCGAGGGCGAGCACCGCATCGGCGATCGCCTTCGCGGGTTCGATGGCCGGCGGCTCGGGGGGCGCCGTCGGCGGCGACCCCCACTCGGCGAGTTCGTAGCGGTCCCAGAACTCGCGCACCCACGCCGGCGGGCGCACGCACGTCACCCATGCGTCGCGGCCGGCGGCAGCGGCCTCGAGCACACCGGTGGAGAAGATCGACACGACGGG
Source organism: Microbacterium panaciterrae (assembly GCF_039541635.1). Classification (NCBI taxonomy): domain Bacteria; kingdom Bacillati; phylum Actinomycetota; class Actinomycetes; order Micrococcales; family Microbacteriaceae; genus Microbacterium; species Microbacterium panaciterrae. The sequence goes on along the minus strand of NZ_BAABGP010000014.1, from coordinate 112,971 downwards.
TCCGGTGCTCGCGGACAGCGGCCCCGGGTCTGCGAAGCGGATCCCCCTCCGCCGCCACAGTGCGTGCTGAAAGCGGGAGAGCCGGTCGACCTCGGCCGGGTGCGGACGGTACAGCGCCCCGGTCTCCCGGCAGAACCCCGTCGCCGTCGCCGCGCTGATTCGCCGCGGCAGCTCGGCCCCATGAAGCTGCCCCAGGAAGATCGGCGCGCCGGCCGTCCCGGCCGCCCGGGCCGTGGCCGCGGCGGCCTTCCAGAGGAGCTGGCTGCCCACGGACTCGCCCGTCACGTCGGCCCGGCCCGAGCGCCAGAAGTCCGCGTCGCGATCCGAGAAGGCCAGCAGGTGCGCGCCAGGAGGCAGCGGCGCCATGAACGGCGTGAGCAGCCCGTGCTGCACCACCACGTACCGGGCGCCGAGCGCCTGCACCCAGAGGAACGCGGCATGCCCGACCGGCAGGTAATGCCCGGCCGAGACGACGGCCCGCACCGCGCGCAACGTCGCGGGAACCGCCGCACACCCGACCGCCGTCACCGTCCACTCTCCCGGCAGCTGCGCGGACACGTCGGCCGGAGCGAGCACCGCGGCCGGCACATCGCCGAGATGCGCGAGCGGTTCGAGCACCGACGCCAGCGCCGTCGGAGTGGTGGCATCGAGGGCGAACAGGACGCCGGGATCCGCTCCGCGCCGGTGCAGCATCATCGGGCTCGCCGGCACCGGGCGGCGCATCAGATCGCGCGCGCGCCGCACCACGTGCCGGCCGCGCTGCCAGCGCTGCCAGGCCGCGAGATCCTCCGGGAACATCAGGCCCATGCCGCACGCACCTTCCGCATGCGGTGCACGAGGGTGTGCTCGGCGAGGGTGCGCCGCCGGCCCGCCTCGCGGATCCCCGACGCCCAGACCGGATCGCGCCGTGCCCGGCGCACCAGCTCGACCAGCTCGTCGTCGCTGCGGAACACGAGCGTCTCGGTGCCGACGTCGTAGTGCTGCGCGACATCCGGACGATCCACGAGCTGCAACGCGCCCACCCCCGGCGCCTCGTAGGTGCGCATCGAGAGCCCGTCGTGGCCGTCGCCGTGGATGTTCAGCGTCGCGACGCTGCCCGCCATCACGCCGTAATAGGTCGAGCGGTCGATGTCGCGATGCGCGGGAACGCCCGCACTTCGCCACTGCCGGGTGCGCAGCACGTCCCACGGGTTCCGCGACCATTCCCGGCCGTATGCCTCGACCGGCTCCCCGGCGTCGGCGAGCACGTGGAGCAGGCGTGCGCGGGCGGGGTAGCGGGATCCGACGAAGCTGACCCGTTCGCTCGGCCGTGGTGTGAAGGCGGTGAGCGAGTCGAAGCCGTCGGGCAGCACGTCGGCGTCGAGGCCGCGCGCGCGCAGGGTGCGCGTGTCGTCGGGGCTGTAGCTGAACACGCGTCCGACGGATCCGAGCGTCGCGTCGTCGTAGGTCATCCGGGACAGCTCGTCGTACAGCCAGAGCGCGCTGCGCGCCCGCGAGGCCGCGAGCGCGTCCCACCAGTCGGCGCCGAGGAAGTCGCCTTTCACGACGAGGACTGCGTCAGGATCCGCGTCCGCGAGGGCTGCGATCGTCGCCGCGGTGGCCGTGCCGCGCACTCGATCCGCGACGCCCGAGCTCTCGTAGCGGTGCGCGAGCGCGTTGCCGACCCGCCCCGCCGTGTCGTAGCAGTGCACGGCCACGTCGAGATCGAGCGCCTCGAGCGCGGAGGCGAAGGCGCTCCAGTATCCGTGGAACACCGGGCTCACCAGGAGGACCTTCATCACACGCCTCCCCCGGGACGGATCGCCGCGAGCTCGCGGCGGAACGCGGCGAGCGGCGTGGTGTCCCGGCCCGCCACCCGGCGGCCCGCGTTCCAGACCAGGTTCACGACGCTCGCCGCGCGCAGCCCTGCCCGCAGCAGCCCCGGCCGCTCCCCCCACTTCTCCGCATACCGCAGCCGTGCCTGCACCAGCCAGCGCAGCCGTCGATCCGCGTCCGAGGATCCGCCGCCCTCGTGCCGCACCCGCACCGTGCCGAGGAACACCGACGGCACCCCGGCCGCGGTGAGCCGGCGCTGCAGATCGACCTCTTCGACGTTCATGAAATAGGCCTCGTCGAACCCGCCGATCGCGTGGAAGGCCGCCGTCGGGATCAGCAGCGCGGCGCCCATCACCCAGTCCACCGGCAGGACGACCCCGGCCGTGCACCGGGTGTCGTGGCCCACGGCCTCATGCAGGCGTGGGCGCCACCGTGCGAGCGGGGTGAGCCATTCCACGACGTGGTGCCGGGTGCGCGGCCAGCGCCGGCCCGCCCACTGCGTGGCGCCGTCGAAGCCCACGACCAGCGGCGCGCACACCGCGGGCTGCCACGGCGCGGACGCCCGGACGAGATCGGCCACGAACGACGGATCGATATCGAGGTCGCTGTTCAGCACGAGCAGCAGCGGATGCTCCGCCACGGCAGCGCCCGTGTTCACGGCGGCACCGAACCCGCCGTTCCGCTCCCGGCGCAGCACGGTCACCCCGTCGTCGTCGCCGAGTGCGAACGGCTCCGGCGAGGCATCGTCGACGACCACGATCTGCAACACGGGCGCCCCGACCTGAGCCCGCAGCGCGCCGACGAGGGCACGCGCGCCCGCGGAATCGCCGTACTGCGGCACGACGACGGTGAACCCGTCCTCACCGCTGCCCCCGGTCGCGTCCGGCACCGACCGGACCGCGTTCACGGCCGGACGTTCCTGCGGGCGTATCGCGGGGTGACGGACTCCTCGGGATCCGGCTCTGGCTCCGGCGATTCCGCCGTTGCGGCCGCCCCGTCCTCCTCGTCCTGCAGCCGGGCGAGCGTCGGCACGCGCGGCACGACCGTACGATGCGGGCGGGAACGCCCGTTACGGGAACCGGGCGCGGATGTCGAACTCCGCGCATCGTCGGCGACGAGGCCCTCGTCGTCCGCCCCTGCATTGTCGAAGGTCGCCGGAGAAAGGTCGGCCATCGCGGCGAACGCGGTGATGTCGTCGTCCGCCTCGTCGGCCATCCTCCCCGACTGCACGTAGTAGCGGCTGTTCTTCTGGTAGTAGCCGTAGCCGTTGTCGCCGCCCTTGAGCGAGACCAGGTTGAGCACCACACCGAGGATCCTGGCCCGCGTCTGCGCGAGCTGGGTGCGCGTCTCGGCGATCTCGGCCTTTCGCGTCTTGCCCATCGCGACGACCCAGACCAGCCCGTCGACGACGGTGCTGAGCACGCTCGCGTCGGTCACCGGCAGCACGGGCGGCGCGTCGACCACGATGTAGAAGTCCCTGCGCAACGCGGTGAGCAGCTGCTGCATCGCCGAGGATCCGAGCATCTCGGACGGGTTCGGCGGGATCCCTCCCGCCGGCAGCACGAACAGATTCGGATCCGATGTGCGCTGGATCGCACTGGCGACCGGAACCTGCCCGCTGAGCACTTCGCTGAGCCCGATCGTGCCGTCGATCTCGAAGCCGCTCGCGACCGTGGGCCGGCGCAGGTCGCCGTCGATGACGAGCGTGCGCTGTCCGGATTCGGCCAGCACGCGGGCCAGGGACCGGGCCGTGCCCGACTTGCCTTCGCCGAGGTTGGCGCTGGTGATCATCACCACGCGCACCTCCTGGTCGACGCTGGAGAACCGCAGCCCCGTGCGGATCTGGCGGTAGGCCTCGTGGGCGACCGCCCGGGCCAGGGCGTCCCTCTTGCCGTGCCCCTTGAAGTCGAGCTTCGGCACCCGGCCGAGCACACCGGTGCCGACGAGCGCCGGGATGTCCGTGTGCGCGCGCACCCGCACGTCGAGCGCCCGCCGCAGCAGCAGCACGGCGAGCCCCAGCACCAGACCGGACAGCGCACCGATCCCGATCGCGAGCGTCTTGTTCGGCTCAGAGGGGCGTGTCGGCGCCACGGCCTCGTCCATCGGCACGATCGCGATGCCGTTCGACGGCGCCACGGCGACCGGCGTGCCCGGCGGAGGCGGCGTGGCCGTCGCCCCGGCGACGTCCTCGATGTGCGCGACGACCTTGGCGAGGGCGTGCAGGGCGCCGTTGGCGAGCTTCAGGGCGCTCTGCGGATCCGACGCGTTCGCGGTGACCTCGACGAGCGTCGAGCCCGGCACGACCCGCGCGCTCAGCGATCCGTGCAGATCCGAGGTGGACACCCCGGCCTCTTTCGCGATCTCCTCGCGCACCTGGCTCGAGTTGATCAGCGGCATGTACGCGCCCGCGCGGGCGACGGCCTCGTCGGATCCGGCGACGACCGAGGTGCCGGTCGCGGCGATGAATCCGGTCGCCTGCGAGCTGTACACGGGAGTCGCGACCAGTCCGTAGGCGAAGCCGGCGAGCGCACCGAGGACGAGTCCGAGGAAGAGGTACTTCCAGCCCCGTCGGATCAGGGTGATGAGGTCGAGCACGGTCACGACAGGCTCCCCAAAAGCTTCGTCGGGGAGCGATTCCCAAGTGCCCCAGCGTCGGCTCCCCAGTAGACGCTTGCCGGTCAGTCTAACCACGCGATGCCGCGATGTCCTGCTTTCCGGCAAATCCGATCTGACTGGGATACCAGAATGTTCCCCCCTCCCCGACGTCTGCGCGGCCATAGACTCAGCGCGTGGCCATAGCGAGCACTGGGGTGTCGCCGGCGTCACGGGGTGGGGCGTCCCGGGCGCTGCATCTGCGCGCCCTGCTGATCCCGGACGGGCACTCCGCGCGGATCCTGGACGCGATCGGCGGGGCCATGCTGGTCTACCGGATCGGGGTTCCCGGCATCCCGCTGCCGATCCCGCAGCTGGTGATCATCGCGATCCTGGCGGTCGCCGTGTTCCGCCGGCCCACGCGCTCGTTCGCGTCCGCATCGTGGTACCCGCTCACGATGGTGCTGCTGCTGATCTTCCTCGCGACCGAGACGTATCTGAACGGGCTGGATCCGATCCGCCGCGCGGGCAGTTTCGCCGCGCTCATCGCGTTCGCGGGGTTCCTCGCGAGCGGACGGCTCGATGTCGGATCGGTGATCAAGGGCCTCGGCGTGGGGCTCGCGCTCAACGTGGTGCTGTTCTATCTCCGCATCGCGCCCAATGCGTATGAAGGCAAGCTCACCGGTCTGCTGCAGGACAAGAACGCGGGCGCTCTGGTGTACGCCGTGGGTGCGATCCTGCTCGCCATGGCGACCCGGATCCTCTGGAAGCGGCTGCTGATCGTCGCCGCCGGCGCGGTGGCCCTCGTGCTCACCGACTCCCGCACGACCATGGCCGCGTACGCCGTCGCGATGCTCTACCTGCTGGTGTCGACCTGGCTGAACCGCGGGCTCCAGCTCGTCGCGCTCGTCGGCGCCGTGCTCGCGTTCTTCTGGGCGGACAACAACCTCACCACCCTCGGCGACTACGCCTTCGACCGGAAGGGATCCGACGCGTTCCGCATGCGGATCGACTTCGCCTCGGCGCAGAAGGCCGCGGCGGCACCCTGGTACGGCAGCGGGCTCGGCACCGCGACCGTGAATCTCGATTCGGGCACCTGGTTCTTCCACAACTCGTATCAGGGGCTGATCGTCGAGGGCGGCGTGGTGCTCACCGTGGTGACGATCGGCGTGTATCTGGTCACCGGGCTCGGGCTCAGCACGCACGGATTCGTCGACGCCACCCCGTTCGACGCCCGCGCGGTGACCGCGGCGACCCTGGTCGTGTGCCTCTGCGCGGTGCGGCTCGGCGAGGTGTTCTACGCGCCGGTCGGGTTCCTCGTTGTGGGGGTGGGGCTGGCCCGGCTGCTCGATCCGGCCGGCCGGGACAAGGCGTGGTGGGCGCCCTGATGACCGATCCCGTCGCGCCCGGCTCGCCGCTCTCGCGGGTGCCCCCGTGGGCGAACGTGCATCTCTCGCATGCCGCCGTGCAGCGCGTCGCGGAGCTCGCCGGGGTGGACGTGCTGCACATCAAGGGCCCCGCCACCGACGTCTCGCTGCGGCAGGGCATGCACCGTTCCTCCGACGTCGACGTGCTCGTGCGGCCCGCGCATCTGGAGCGGCTGCTCGCCGAACTGGCCGCACACGGCTGGACCCCGTTCACGGGCTTCGATGAGGGATCCCCGTTCGGTCATGCCGCGAACTTCGCGCACGCCTCGTGGTGCCTCGCCGACGTGCACCGCCGTCTGCCGGGGCCACGCGCCGATCCGTCCGCCGTGTTCGATCGCCTGTGGCGCGATCACGGCGTGGCCCAGATCGCGCATCAGCCGTGCCCCGTGCCGTCGCTCGCCGGGCAGGTGCTCGTGCAGACTCTGCATGCCGCACGCTCGCACGGATCCGAGCGCTCCGACGCGTGGCTGCTGTGCGGCGACGAGTTGCAGGCCGAGACGCGCCACCTGGCCGCGGAGCTGCAGGCGACGACGGCGTTCGCGGCCGGCATCGGCGAGCTCGATGAGCATCGCGGCGCGCCGGATCACGCGCTGTGGAGCTTCTGGTCACGGGCTGACGGCGACAGGCTCGACGAATGGACGGGACGGATCCGCGCCGCCAAAGGCTGGACTGCCCGGCTGCGGGTGCTGCGGCAGGCGCTGCGCGTGAACCGCACGCATCTGGCGCTGCGGCTGGGACGTGAGCCGAACCGCGGCGAGGTGCTCCGGGAGCAGTTCGCGCGGATCCGACTCGCCGGAGCCGGGCTGCGCCGGCGCATGGGTGCCACGAAGGCGGGTGAGCGCCGGTGAGCCGTTACGCGATCTCCCCGGACGTGGCCTGGTTCGAGCCCGCCCAGTACGACGGACCGGACCATCTCGTCTGGGCCGCCCGCCTCGACACCGCCGCCCAGTTCGAGTTCACCGACACGGCCTGGCTCGTCTGGATGCTGCTCTCCGACGGCGTCGCGTCCGTGCCCGGACTGCTGGCCGAGCTGGCTCGGATCCACGCGGAGCTCGGCGCTCAAGCCACCGGCGCGACCTTCGACGCGGCGTCGCTGACGGCGTTCCTCGACGACCTGGAGCAGAGCGGTCTCGTCGTCCGCACGCACGACTGTTGAGGAGAACGCACGACGGTTGAGCGGACCGCGCTACGCCGCCTTCCGGCCGCTGGTCGCGGTGCCCGCCTCCGATCCGATCCCGAGTTCCGCCACGAGCGTGCGCAGCCGTGCCGTACCGGCCTCGGGCGAGTACTCCGCGGCCCACCGGTCGAACAGGGCGCCCCGCCGTGCCGGAGCCTCGCCCGACGCGACCGCGGCGATCCGCTCGGCGAGCGCCTCCGGATCCCCCGCCGGCACCACGTGACCGGCCGGTCCGACGACCTCCGGCAGGGCGCCGGCGTCGCTCACGATCAGCGGCACCTGCGCCGACATCGCCTCGGCGGCGACCAGCCCGAACGACTCGGAGATGATGGACGGCACGACGAGCAGATCGATCGTGTCGAAGAAGTCGGCGGTGTCGACCCAGCCCGCGCGGTGAGTGATGCGGGCCACCGGGCCGAGCGCCTCCTCCATGATCACGAGGTCGGACTCGGGCACGAACAGCGGCTCGCCGCCGAGCACGAGCCGGTAACGGCCGGGCGTGCGCTCCTCGAGCAGGCGCACCGCCTCGGCGAGCACGTGCACGCCCTTGTCGATCCCCAGCCGCCCGAGGAACCCGATCCGGATCGCCGCGCCGTCGATGCGCTTCGGCTTCGCCCGGCGGATCGGCACGGTCCAGTTCGGCAGCACCTGCGCCTCCGGCACCGCGTCGAGCATCGCGCTCGAGGGCACCAGGGTCGCGACGGATCCGCGCCGTGCGGTCTGGGCGAGCACGCGATGCAGCCCAGTGGGCTGCTGATGCAGATGCACGAGCCGCTCGGTGCGCCCGGCGGTCGCCACCGACGGGACCAGCCCGTTGCACCAGAGCAGCCCGGCGGGGCGTGTGCGATCCCATTGCCGGAGCGCGCGCATCCAGGCGACGCGGCCGCGGGCGAACAGGCCGAGCGTCTCAAGCCCCGCCTCCTCCGCCGCCTCGACGACCGGCGAGCCGCCCGGAGCGACCACGGTGACGCCGACATCGATGGCGCGCAGCGTCTGGGCGAAGCGCAACAGCATGACCTCGCCGCCGCCGATCGCGCCGTTGTTGGACGCCAGATAGACATGTTCGAAGCGCGCTTGACGCGCCAGGGCATAGTCGCCCATGAGTGCCTCCCCAGTGGCACATCGGATGCCTCCCACAGGCACCGCAGCCTCGGGTCGGCTGCACCGACAGACTACGACCGATCCGCGACGCCGGGAAGCCCCGGGCCTCGATCCGCCCCGCCCGACCCCACCCACCCGATCCGCCCCGCCCGACGCCCACCCACCCGATCCGCCCCGCCCCGCCCGACCCCACCCGATCCGCTCCCCTGTCGCCAGACGCCCCTCCCGGACCCGGCAATGGGCATCTAGCGACAGGCGAGCAGAGTGGGCGACAGGCGAGCAGCGCAGCGGGTTTGGCTCGAGGGTCCGTGTGCCGTAAGCTATCTCCTTGGTGTGCGATCACTGCTGGTCGCACATGCGAACGTGAGCCCTCCACTGGCGTGTTCCGCAAGGAACCACCCCGGAGTGGGATTCACGAACCTCTCCGTTCGAATCAAGAAAGCAGCACTATTGTGACGCGCACTTACTCCCCGAAGGCCGGCGAGATCCAGCGTGACTGGGTCGTCATCGACGCCACTGACGTCGTTCTCGGCCGTCTCGCCTCGCACGCCGCAGCGCTCCTGCGCGGCAAGCACAAGGCCACCTTCGTCAACCACCTCGACTCGGGTGACTTCGTCATCATCGTGAACGCCGACAAGGTCGCGCTCACCGGTCAGAAGCTCCAGAAGAAGATCGCCTACCGCCACTCGGGTTACCCGGGCGGGCTCAAGGCTGTCGCCTACTCCGAGCTGCTCGAGAAGAACCCCGTCCGCGCTGTGGAGAAGGCCATCCGCGGCATGCTCCCGAAGAACAGCCTGGGCCGCCAGCAGCTGACGAAGCTCAAGGTCTACACCGGATCCGAGCACCCGCACGCCGCGCAGCAGCCCAAGACGTACACCCTCGACCAGGTCGCCCAGTAAGCGCCGTTTACGAATAAGGACATACTCGTGGCTGACATCCAGGACACTACCGACTTCCCGCAGAACTTCACGACCTCGAGCCCTGAGGCCGAGGCCGTCGAGTCTGCTCCCCGCCCCGTGCTCAGCGTCCCCGGCGCTGCCGTGGGTCGCCGCAAGCAGGCCATCGCCCGCGTGCGCCTCGTCCCCGGCTCCGGCACCATCACGGTGAACGGCCGCACGCTCGAGGACTACTTCCCGAACAAGCTGCACCAGCAGCTGATCAACGACCCCTTCACGGCGCTGAACCTCGTGGGCGCCTACGACGTCATCGCCCGCATCTCCGGCGGCGGCGACTCTGGCCAGGCCGGCGCTCTCCGCCTCGGCATCGCCCGGTCGCTGAACCAGATCGACGAAGAGAACAACCGCCCGACCCTGAAGAAGGCCGGCTTCCTCTCGCGCGACGCTCGCGTGAAGGAGCGCAAGAAGGCCGGACTCAAGAAGGCCCGCAAGGCGCCTCAGTACTCCAAGCGCTAAGCCTTACAGTCCCTCTATGGCTCTGTTCGGTACCGACGGGGTGAGGGGGCTGGCCAACGGCCCCCTCACCGCGGATATCGCGCTCACCCTGGCCCAGGCGACAGCTGTCGTCCTGGGCCAGGGCCGTATTGCCGAGGCTCGCAAGGCCGCCGGCAAACGCCTCACCGCCGTGGTCGCCCGCGACCCGCGGATCTCGGGGCACTTCCTCAGCGCCGCCGTCGAGGCGGGCCTGGCCTCCTCCGGCGTCGACGTGCTCGACGCCGGCACTCTGCCGACCCCGGCGGCCGCGTTCCTGATCGCCGACATCGACGCCGACTTCGGCGTGATGATCTCGGCGTCGCACAACCCGGCCCCCGACAACGGCATCAAGATCTTCGCCCGCGGCGGCGTGAAGCTGCCCGACGAGGTCGAGCAGCGCATCGAGGCGGCGATGGCCGGCGAGAAGCTGCGCCCCACCGGCGCCGCTGTCGGCCGTGTCAGCCGGTTCTCCGACGCCGAGGACCGCTACATCATGCACCTGCTGGCGTCGTTGCCGCACCGGCTCGACGGCCTGCACGTCGTGCTCGACTGCGCGAACGGCGCGGCCAGCGGCGCCTCTCCTGAAGTGTTCCGCAACGCGGGCGCCCGGGTCACGGTGATCGGTGCGGATCCGGACGGGATCAACATCAACGACGGCGTCGGATCCACGCATCTCGACAAGCTCGCCGCGGAGGTCATCCGGGTCGGTGCCGACGTCGGCATCGCGCACGACGGCGACGCTGATCGCTGCCTCGCGGTCGACGCCGACGGCACCATCATCGACGGCGATCAGATCATGGCGATCCTCGCGGTCGCGATGAAGGATCGCGGCCGCCTCGCCGAGAACACCCTCGTCGCCACAGTGATGAGCAACCTCGGTCTGCACGTCGCCATGCGCGAGCAGGGCATCATCGTGCGCCAGACCGCTGTCGGCGACCGGTACGTGCTCGAGGACATGAACGCCAACGGCTATTCGCTCGGCGGCGAGCAGTCGGGCCACGTCATCATGAGCGACTTCGCCACGACGGGCGACGGCGTGCTCACGGGCCTGCACCTCGTGGCCGAGATGGCGCGCCAGAAGAAGACCCTGGCCGAGCTCGCCTCGATCATGACGGTGTACCCGCAGAAGCTCATCAACGTGAAGGGCGTCGATCGCACCCGCACCGACGACGAGCATGTGCAGAAGGCGGTGCGCGCCGTCGAGGCCGAGCTCGGCGACTCCGGCCGGGTGCTGCTGCGCCCGTCGGGCACCGAGCAGCTCGTGCGCGTGATGGTGGAGGCCGCCGACGAGGCGTCCGCCCACGAGTACGCGCACCAGCTCGCCGAGGTCGTGCGCGAGCGGCTCGCACTCTGAGACAGACGATGTCTGACGACATGGCCGGGGCGGCGCCCGCGCACCTTCGGGTGCGCAGGGCGCTGCTCTGGCTGATCTTCTACGCGGTCATCGTCGCGGTGATCGTGTTCTGGCCGCAGCCGTTCTTCTCCTTGCTCGACCCGTGGATCCGCACGGCGACGGCAGGGTTCCCCGGGCTCACGCTGGTACGCGTCGAGTTCGCCGCCAACGTCGGCATGTTCGTCCCGCTCGGCATCTTCCTCGCCGTGCTCCTCCCCCGCCGGCGCTACCTCGTCGCGCCGATCGGGTTCCTCACCACGGTCATGATCGAGTCGGTCCAGGGGATCTTCCTGTCGCACCGCAGCGCCACCGCCGCGGATGTCATCGCCAACACGGCGGGCGCCTGCGTCGGCCTGCTCATCGTGGAGATCATCGACGCCGTGCGCCGCCGCGCGTACCCGCCGACGCGCTGATTCGAATTCCGGTATTCCGCAGTCTGGATTCTTCGGCCCGGCTCGGGTTAGGATGAGGCAGTCGGGCACCTTTGGGAGGTGCACGATGCGACTCGATGGTGCAGCACCCGAAGCTGCCAGCCTTCGATCGGATGAGGAGTCGTGGCCTTGGGAGGCCACGGGTTCCAGGGGGAGGACGATGGCGTTGCGCCATCTGCCGTAGTTGGGGAACGGTTACTGGGGAGCACTGGGGAGTGTCTGGGAAAGTCGATGCGCTGGCGACGGCGCACACTGTCAATCTGTGGCGTCACGCGTACGCCAAGCGTCTGTCCGTCACGGATGCGTTCGTGGTGTGCGCCGCCGTCGCCATCGCGCAGTTCGCGCGGTTCGGTCTCGGCGACTCGCGCGTCGTCGGGCTCAGCTTTCTCCGCGCCGAGTTCGAATACTCGATGTTCTCGGTGGCCCTCATCGTCGTCTGGTTGCTCGCGCTGCGCCTGTCGGGATCCCGCAACGCGAAGCTCATCGGCGGAGGCTCGCTCGAATACAAGCGCGTGGCCGACGCCACCGTGCGCCTGTTCGGAGTGCTGGCGATCCTCGCGTTCGGGTTCCAGCTGCAGCTCGCGCGCGGGTACGTGCTGGTGGCGTTCCCGATCGGCCTGGCGTTCCTGTTCCTCGGCCGCTGGGTGTGGCGGAGCTGGCTGCTGCGGCAGCGCCACGAGGGGCGCTACACGCACCACGCCGTGATCCTCGGCGAGCGGGAGAAGTCCCGGAGTGTCGGCGCATCGATCCTGCGCGAGCCCGGCCTGGGAGTGCAGCTGCTGGGGGCTGTCACCGAGTACGGGCGCGATCAGGATCTGCTTCCCGGCGTGCCCGTGCTCGCCGGGTTCGACAACGCGATCGAGGCGGTGCTCGCGTCGGGTGCCGACACCGTGGTGTTCAGCGGATCCGACCGGTTCACGCCCGAGGCGCTGCAGGAGTTCGGCTGGGAGCTGGAAGAGGCGAAGATCGAGCTGCTCGTCGCCCCTGCCCTCACCGGCATCGCCGGCCCGCGACTGCACTCGAGCCCGACGCCGGGACTTCCCCTCATCCAGGTCGACTATCCGACCTTCGAGGGCATGAAGTACGTCGCGAAGCGCACGTTCGATGTCATCACGTCGGTCATCGCGCTGGTCGTGCTGAGCCCGGTGTTCGCGATCCTCGCCCTGCGCGTGCGGCAGGACGGAGGGCACGCCATCTTCCGGCAGCAGCGGATCGGCAGCGACGGGCGTCGCTTCGAGATGCTGAAGTTCCGGACCATGGTCGTCAACGCCGAAGACCAGCTGCCCGGTCTGCTGGACCGCAGTGACGGCAACGGCACGCTGTTCAAGATGAAGAACGACCCGCGCGTGACGCCGGTGGGCCGCGCGCTGCGCCGGCACAGCCTCGACGAGCTGCCTCAGCTGATCAACGTGCTGCAGGGCAACATGTCTCTGGTCGGGCCGCGCCCCCCGCTCATCATCGAGGCGGAGCGCTACGACTATCGCATGCAGCGTCGCTTCCTCGTGCGTCCCGGCATCACGGGTCTGTGGCAGGTCAACGGACGCTCGGATCTCTCCTGGGACGACAGCGTGCGACTCGATCTGTTCTACGTCGAGAACTGGTCCCTGACCGGCGACCTGATCATCCTCTGGCGCACACTGCGAGTCGTCTTCACCGGTGCCGGCGCGTACTGAGAGCCCCGGCCCCGGCACCTCCCTCCCGGGGTCGTTGAGCGAGCACCGAGCGCAGCGAGGAGCGAGACGATACGCGCCTCCCCGCGGGTCCGACCTACTTACAGGTCGCCTCGATCTTGATCGGCGTCGCCCGCGACATCGGAGTCGTCCAAACGGCCAACGGCCCCTCCGTCTTGGCCGTCTTGAACGAGAAGTCGATGGTGTGGGAGTCGTTCAGATGGCTGAACACCTCGAACTTCACGGCCGGACGCCCCAAATGCTCGCCCTGGCTCAGCGGAGTGACGGGCTTCCCGTCGACCGTGATGCTCGCGAGCTGACTGCCGACTGGGCCGTAAACGACCATGTAGCTGCTGATGTCATCCGCGCCAAAATAGGGCCCCGTGATGTACGGCGGTAGCCGGTCGGCCTCGGCCTGAGTGAGGTTCGAGGTGAGCACGGACTGCCCCTTGACCACATCACCCGCCCGACAGACGTCGATCCCCATGTCGAGGTAGTAGCTCTTCTTCGACCCGGTGTTGTCGTTCAGGTAGACGCCGACGACGGTCTGATCCGTGTTCGTGGTCGGCATGATCCCGCTCATCCGCGAGTTGTCGATGAGCTGCGTCTCTTTCGGATCGTTGCTCACATAGAGCAGTCGTCCTTCATCCGACGCGTGCAAGAGCGCCTGGATCAGCTTGACCGGGGAGGAGACCTTGCCCGAGGTCACCGCCCCGAAGATCGAATCGGCGGCCGAGGCGAAGAACGCATCCTGCTCGGGGCCTGTGGGGTACGTGAAATACACCTGGTTCAGCAGCAGCGCGACGGCGTTCTGCGACGTGAGCTGACTTCCATCGGCGAGGGTCAACGGCCCCGTCGCCTCGAGGATGTAGGAGAGCGCGACCGGATCGATCGAGAGCACGCCATCGATATTCGTGCCGATGTCGGCCGCCCACCAGGCCCGGAGAATGCTCACCGCGTAGGGAAGATTCGGCACCATCGTGAAGTCGGGCGTGTAGCGCCCGATCTTGTCTCCGAAGATGTTCTCGGCCTGCGGATCGAGCGGGACGATCGGAACCTTTCGCCCTTGCTGCTTGAAATCGGAACTGCTCACCACGGCGCCGGGAGTGATGTGGCCATGGTCGACCGTGATCGGCAGGAACTGCGCGGCGTTGCCGCCCAGACTTCGCGCCTCGGAGTTGCCCTGGAACATGAGCAGGTATGTCCGCGGACCTTGCGCACCCAAGGCATCGGGAAGCACGCTCAGCACCTCCTGCGCCATCGTCATGCTCGGACCGATCTTCTGCAGCTCGGACTCGAGCTTGCTCATGCCGTCCGCGACCGGACCGACCAGCGCGGTGCGATCCACCTTCTTCAGCCCGGCCTGCGCCTTCGTGATCCCGGCCTGCACCGTCGTAAAGGTCTTCGATAGGTTCGTGATCGCCGTGATGTCGATCCCGCCCGCGGCGAACTTGAAGTCGCTGAGCTTGACGCTCGCGGCCGGCTGGACGACATCGGTCGCAAGGCCGTCCGTCACCTGGGCGACCGTGCGCATGGCGATCAGATTCTGCGCGACGCCGGGGATCTTCTCCCCCGCCCGCCACTGCCAGTCCTTCGTGAGCGCGACCGCGGCCGCGGTCTCCTTCGACACCTTGTCGGCCGCTGTGGCCGCCGTGGTCAAGTCACCGACGAGGATCGCCTTCTGCACCTGCTGCACGTCGGTCATGGCGGCCGCGAGGTGCGTGCGGGCCGACATCGCGCTGTCGTAGATGTGCTTGCCGACGATCAGGCCGACCACCGCAACCGCGATGACGATGAGCAGCACCCCGCCGGTGATCCACGGCCAGATCCGGCGCTTCCGACGACGCGGTGACGCCTCGTCGGGCTCCGGCCTCTGCGACCGGAGATCGCGGCGCGACGGAGGGGTGCTCATCATCCAGGTATCCAATCAGCGTGCATGCGCACGACGACATCCGATTCGTCTCACGGGCTCTCGAGCGTGGGCTGAGGCCCCTGCCCCGCCAGCATAGAAGGACGAGATCAATCGATCCTGAGCGCGTCTCCGGTGCGAGCGGATTCCAGTGCCGCCTCGACGACCACCAGTGCACGCAATCCTTGCCGCATGGTGACCAGATCCGTGCTCTCACCCAGAACCGCATCGCGGAAAGCCTCATGCTCCACGCGCAGAGGCTCGCGCTTCGCGAAGGCATAACGCGTGACGTCACCCTCGGAGACGCCGCGGAACGACGACACAGAAGCCCACTCCAGCGGAATCGTGCCGTTCGCGTAGAAGGTCAGATCTCCGGTCGAGGTGTCGGCGACGAGTGCACCCTTCTCCCCGGTGACGACCGTGAGTCGCTCCTTCATCGGAGAGAGCCAGTTCACGATGTTGTTGACGATCACGCCGCTTGCGGTGCGGCCGGTGATCGTGATCATGTCCTCGTGCTCGCGCCCGCTCTTGAACGCGGTCTGGGCGAAGACGCGCTCATACGGCGACTGCACCACCCATGCCGTGAGATCGACGTCGTGCGACGCCAGATCCTTGGCGACGCCGACGTCGGCGATCCGCGCCGGGAAGGGGCCCTGGCGGCGGGTGGCGACTTGATAGAGGGCCCCGAGCTCCCCTGCCTCGATGCGTCGACGCATCTGCTGCAGGGCGGGGTTGAAGCGTTCGATGTGTCCGACGGCGCCGACGAGGCCCTGTGATTCGAAGGCGTCGACCATGCGCTGGCCGGCCTCCACGGTGTGCGCGATGGGCTTCTCGACCAGCGTGTGCACCCCCGCTGCGGCGAGCTTGAGCGCAGCGTCCTCGTGGAACCGGGTCGGGACCGCGACGACAGCCATGTCGATACCGGCGCTGATCAGCGACTCGATGTCCGGCAAGACGTCAAGATCCCCCGCGACGCCATGCGGATCCCCACCCGGGTCCGCGATCGCGACCAGCTCGATCCCCTCCACCTCGCGCAGCACGCGGGCATGATGTCGCCCCATCATGCCCACGCCGAGCAACCCGACCCGCAGATCCGCCATCAGGCGCCCGCTCCCGCCACCGTGTTCACCGCGGTGACGATCCGCTCCAGGTCACCCTGCGACAGCGACGGATGCACCGGCAACGAGACAACCTCCTGGGCCGCGCGCTCCGTCTCCGGCAGCTCCAGACCCGGCGCGAAGTGCGTCAGCGACGGCAGGCGGTGATTCGGGATCGGGTAATACACACCCGCACCCACCTGGTACTCGTCCTTGAGCGCCCTCACGAACCCATCCCGATCTTCTGGCACCCGGATCGTGTACTGGTGATACACGTGCACTGCCCCGTCCGCGACCGGAGGGACGACCACACCCCGCAGGTTCGCATCCAGGAACGCCGCGTTGCCCTGACGGGTCTTCGTCCACGCATCGACCTTCGTCAGCTGCACTCGCCCGATCGCCGCATGAATGTCCGTCATCCGGGCGTTGAACCCGATGACCTCGTTCTCGTACTGCCGTTCCATACCCTGATTGCGCAGCAGCTTCACCATCCTGGCGGTCTCGGCCATCGCCGTCGACACCATCCCGCCCTCGCCACTGGTCATGTTCTTCGTCGGATACAGGCTGAACATCGCGAACTCACCGAACGTGCCCACCGGGCGTCCATCCAACGACGCCCCATGCGCCTGCGCCGCGTCCTCATACAGCGCGACACCCCGCTCCGTAGCCAGCGCCTCCAGCTCACGCATCCGAGCCGGGTGCCCGTACAAATGCACCGGCAGTATCCCCTTGGTCCTCGGGGTGATCGCCGCGGCAACCGCCTGCGGATCCAGCGAGAACGTCTCCGGCTCGATGTCGACGAACACCGGCGTCGCCCCCGTCAGAGCGACCGAGTTGCCCGTCGCCGCGAACGTGAAGGACGGAACGATGACCTCATCCCCCGGACCCACGCCCGCCGCAAGCAACCCGAGATGCAGACCCGCCGTACCCGAGTTCACAGCCACGGCCGGGCGGCCCTGCACGAAGTGCGCGGAGAACTCCGCCTCGAAAGCCGCAACCTCCGGACCCTGCGCGACCATTCCGCTGCGCATGACCCGGTCGACAGCCGCACGCTCTTCATCACCGATGATCGGCTTCGCGGGGGGAATGAACTCGCTCACGCGTTCTCCTTCATCAAAATGCCATCCTGCTCGAGATAACGGTCGTTGCTCTGCGGGCAGATCCAGGTCTTCGGCTCCGGCCCAGCGGTCAACGGGATACCTGCCTCACCGACCCAACCGATGCGTCTGGCTGGCACTCCCGCGACGAGGGCATACGCCGGCACATCCTTCACAACGACAGCACCGGCTGCCACCGTCGCCCACGCCCCGATCGTCACCGGCGCGACGCACGTCGCGCGCGCCGATCGCGGCGCCCTTCTCAATGGTCACGCCGACCGGTTCCCAGTCGTGCGCGCTCTTGATCGTGCCATCCGCGTTGATCGCCCGCGGGTACGTGTCATTCGTCAGCACCACTGCCGGACCGATGAAGACCCCGTCGCCCAGACGCGCCGGCTCATACACGAGTGCGTAGTTCTGCACCTTGCAGTTGTCGCCCATCACGACACCGGTGCCGATGTACGCGCCACGACCGACGATGCAGTTCACACCCAACTGGGCCCGCTCCCGCACCTGCGCAAGATGCCAGATCGAAGACCCGTCACCGATCACCGCATCAGCAGACACATCCGCCGAATCAACGATTCGCACATTCGAGGATCTCGCGGTCACGATTCAGCGCGTCCCCACCGAGTCAGGCACAAGTGCGGAGTCTCCGGATCCGACCACGATCCGAGGTGTTCCAGCCCACAGCGCCGGGTCGCTCGCTGCCCGACCATCGACGAGCAACTTCACGCCGGGGATCTGGGCGGGCGCCAGGGTGCGGTAGTCGGCATGGTCGGTCTGCAGCACGGCGACGTCAGCAGCATCACCGATCGTGAACGGCTCGAAACCGAGGCCTCGCAGCTCTTCGTCCGTGTACAGCGGGTCGTGCACCCGCACCTGGGCGCCGCGCTCGCGAAGTGCCTGAACCGTCGGAAACACCCCGGAGAGCGCTGTTTCCTTGACTCCACCACGGTATGCGGCGCCGAGCACGACAGCGGTCAAGCCCGAGAGCGAACCCAGGAGCGTCTCGGCGCGCGCGACGAGCCGCTCCGGCATCGACGCGTTCAGCTGGCGAGCCGTGCGAACGATATCGGCGTCGGGATCCGTCGCGAGGTACAGCCGGGGATACACCGGGATGCAGTGCCCGCCCACCGCGATCCCCGGACGGTGAATGTGGCTGTAGGGCTGCGAGTTGCAGGCCTCGATGACCTTGTACACGTCGATGCCGTTCGCGGCGGCGAACAGACCGAACTGATTCGCGAGGCCGATGTTCACATCGCGATACGTGGTCTCGGCGAGCTTCGCCATCTCCGACGCTTCCGTGGTTCCGAGATCCCACACGCCGTTCGGACGCGGCAGATCCGAGCGCTCGTCGAACTGGAGCACGGCCTCGTAGAACTCGCGAGCGCGGCGGTTGCCCTCGGCCGACAGCGCGCCGATGAGCTTCGGGTATTTGCGCAGATCCGCGAAGACGCGACCAGTCAAGACGCGCTCAGGTGAATACACGACGTGGAAATCGGCGCCCTCAGTGAGTCCCGATCCCTGCTCAAGCATCGGGGCGAAACGCGTGCGCGTCGTCCCGACCGGCAGCGTCGTCTCGTAGGAGACGAGAGTGCCGGGAGTGAGGTGTTCAGCAAGCGACGCCGTCGCGGCGTCCATGTACTTGAAATCAGGTTCCCACGTCTCTTCGTTCACGAACACGGGAGCGACGAGCACGACCGCATCGGCACCCGGGATCGCCTCGGCGTAGTCAGTGGTAGCGCGCAGTCTCCCCGAGGGGACGAGCTCGGTCAGCTTCTCCTGCAGGTGTGCCTCGCCAGGGAACGGCTCGACACCGGAGTTGATGATGTCGACGACCTTCTGGTTGACGTCGACTCCCACCACGTCGTGCCCGGAAGCGGCGAACTGGACAGCGAGGGGGAGCCCGATCTTTCCGAGGGCCACGACGGCAATGCGCATAGGAATTATGCTATCGGCGGTGGCGACCCGAGAAATGCGTGGTCAGCGCGCGCGACGCACGTACCGAAGAGTCGCTCCCATGCCTCTGACCCACCGTTGCCACTGGTATGCGGTCGTCTCACCCCAGCTGGGAAGGACTGCCGGATCATTCCGCGGCACGTCCTGCCGCACGACCCACACAGCGCGCAGGAGCCACCTCGGCTTCTGCCACCAGCGCGCTGCCCTGATCTGACGCCACCACGCAACGCTGGAAGCATCTTCGACTCGATTCGAGAACAGTTCCCACAGGCGACGGCTCTCATCATCGATGTCGACGTCGACCGGCCCCAGGCCCGCCTCCACGAGGAGATCACGAAGAACCCAGGTCCCGCCGCCGACCCGGGCGATGTCAGCGAACTCTTGGCGTTCGTCCGCAGTGAAGGACCCGGCCAGCGCCGCGCTCACGAGTTCCTTCTCCTCCTTGTGGCGTGGAGAGCGCAGGTCTCGAGCCGCGTGCAAGGCCATGACGACCGCGGTTCCGGCCTTCGACGGCGCATCTACCGGAGCGTGCGCGATGGTGACCACGCGCCGAGAGGCCCAAAGCGCCTCGAACGCCACAGCGGCATCGGCGAAGAAACCCGGGAACATCCAGTGCACGTCGATGTCGCAGGGCCAAGCGGGGTGGATGTAGGTCGTGGAGTGCTGCGGAATCAAGGAAGGAGTCTCTCGACCGATTCGCGTATGCCAGCCGAGCCCTTCGAGCACTGCGCAGAATTCGACATGACGGGCGGGGTCGATCAGCACGTCGGCATCTGCCGAGGTCCGCGGCGGGCGCAACGCGTATACCTCCGCGATCGGCCCCTTGACGCTCAGCGCGCGAATGCCCCGGTCGCGCGCGATCCGCGACATCTGCGCGTGCGCGAGCACAGTCGCATCAGCCAGCGAGAACGTTGCAGTGGACATCCGACAATCCTAGATCGGCGCAGTGACGGCGCAGTCGAGCGAGGGCAAGCCGTCGATGTCAGGCGCTGGGATGAAGACGCGCTCGGACCGCTCGTACGACACTGACGGGCAGCAAGCCACTCAGGATCGACTTGGCGATGCGTGCGTATTCGCGAGGACCGGCTCCGAGCTTGGGGTAGTACCGCAGGCGCACGCGGATCTCGTCGCCACGGTGGCGCAGCGATCGTTTGGCGAAATCGTCCTTCTCGACCCGGTATTCGTAGACCACGTCCGGAATCACGAACAGCCGGTACCCGTGCAGCAGCATCTCGCACCACAGCGCGAGGTCTTCTGCGCGACGGTAGTTCTGATAACCCCCCGCCGCGAGCAAGGCCTCTTTTCGCATGATCGACGCCGCGTGGATGGGAGTGAAACCGCGCATCACGAGCTTGGCGGTCATCTCGCCGGGGCGGCCGAGTACGAGGCCCGGCCCGTCCGATGACACTTCGCGAGCCCTGGCGGAGACCACCGCATACTCCTGGTGCTCGCGGATCCATCCGTAGACGGACGAGAGGTAGTCGGTGCTCACCACATCGTCGGTGTCCATCCGTGCGATGTACTCGCCACGCACCTCGTCGATTCCATAGTTCAGAGCCGCGACGAACCCTCTGTTCTCGCCGTATCCCACCACGCGGACCCGGTCGTCCGCGAACTCGGCGGCAATGGAACGGACATCCGTGGCCGACCCGTCGTCGACGATGACGAATTCGAACCTGCGCTCCGTCTGCGCGAGGATCGACGCGATCGAGGCACGCAAACGATCGGGCGGAGTGTTGTATTCGGCCATGAGAACCGAGATCAGGATCGAAGCCTCGGGATTCGTCACGGAAACAACCCTATGTGCCCGGGGCAGTTGGTGACTCACGGTGACTGGGACTGGTTCATGATCTGTGTCTGGAGTCTGGTGGGTGGCGTAGTCGGTCTCTCGCCCTCACCGAAGGGTCCGAAGATCCCATCCGCTCGCGCTCGTCGATGCTCGCCACGCCGGTCTGCCGCTATCCGGGTGAGTCGGTCACAACGACTCGATGAGGAACGGTGCGTGGCCGTACTGCGATAATCAACGGCATGAGCGCTGAGGCCAGCAGAGACTTCAGGTCCGATATTCAGGGGCTTCGCGCGATCGCGGTACTACTTGTTCTGGTGTTTCACGCGGGGGTCACGGCACTCTCGGGCGGGTTCGTCGGCGTGGACGTGTTCTTCGTGATCTCTGGATTCCTCATCACGAGTCATCTCGCGGGGAATCTGGATGCCGGCACGCTTCGAATGCGCGAGTTCTGGGCCCGCCGAGTGCGCAGGCTCGTGCCTGTCGCATGGATCGTTGCCGCCGCCACAACACTCATCGCTCTCATCGTCTATGCAACGGTGAATGTTCCAGAGATGCTGAAGCAGGCTGCCGCGACCTTCGCTTACGTACCGAACTTCCTCTTCGCGGTCGAGGGCACAAACTACTTCGGCCCTGCCGTTCCCTCCCCTTTTCAGCACTATTGGTCGTTGGGGCTTGAAGAGCAGTTCTATCTGGTGTGGCCCCTCATTCTGCTCGGTTTCTACAAGCTGAGCAGAGGCAACAAGCGAGTGCTCCTGATCCTGACTGCGATGCTTGTCGTGCTCTCGTTCGTCGCCGGCTGGTGGGCGACCTCATGGCGTCAGCCGGTGGCCTTCTTCCTGCTTCCGACACGCGCGTGGGAGCTTGGCATCGGTGCCGTACTCGCCATCGCGTTGCCGTTGATTCCGGCCTTCGGGTCGGATGGCAAATGGAAGCTCTACCTTGGCTGGGGCGGTCTACTCGGCGTGCTCATCGCAGGCTTCGCCTACGACAAGACGACCCAGTTTCCGGGCACAGCAGCCGCCCTTCCGGCGCTGGCCACAGCGATGCTCATTCTCGCCGGGACGGGGACGCGAGGTGGCGTAGTGAAGCCCCTCTCCGTGGCTCCGATGCAGTTCTTAGGCAAGATCTCGTATTCCGTGTACTTGGTGCACTGGCCGTTGGTGCTGCTCCCACAGGTCGCAGTCGGATGGGAGAATCAGCTTCCGCTTTGGGTCAGACTCCTTCTGACTGCGCTCGCCGTACCCCTCGGCTGGGTCTGCTGGCGCTTCATGGAGAACCCGTTCAGACACGCCTCCTCTTGGTGGGGAAAGCGAAGCAGGCGGGCATTGAGCGTAGCGGTCGTCGGGGCGGTCGTCCTGGCCGCGGCTCCAATGGCAGGTGCGACCGTTGTCAAGGCGACGCCTCTACATGCAGATCGGCACGCGGCTGCACCGGTGCTGATCCGCGATCCACACGGCACTGCCTACGTGCCCTCAAACATGACGCCGACGCTCTGGACCGTGGGAACCGACTGGAACACCACCTGTCATGGGGTGGGCCTGAGCGAGGCTCCATCATCGGAATGCTTGTTCGGCGAGAACGATGGAGCACCGCGAGTCGCGCTGGTGGGCAGCTCGTTCGCAGGCTCATTGTTCCCCGCTCTTGCCCAGCTGGCCACATCGAATGATCTCCAGGTCCTGCGCTATACGAAGGACGCGTGTCAATTCACGACGCAGCCGGTCTTGCACAACGGCGCCGCGAACGTCTCGTGCGATCGATGGAATCGAGAGATCCTCGGTCGTCTCCGCGCCAACGCTCCGGACGTCATCTTCTTGGCCAATCAGCCGACCGAGTCCGAGGCCGAGGATCTGCGCAGAGCGCTTGCTGACCTGACCCAGATTGCGCCGGTGGTTGTCGTCGAGCCGGTTCCGGACGTCGGCCAAGACCCCATCGGATGCCTCTCGGATCACCTCACCGATGCCGAAAACTGTGCCCGCAACACCGTGGACGCGCTCCAGGGCAATGTCGCGAGGCAGAGCGCAGCCCTGGCGGGCGCGGGCTTCCTGGAGATCTCTCCGTGGATCTGCAACCCGAAGACATGCCCGCTCATCCAGGGCAATGTCTTGGTCTACAAGGATTCCTCACACCTGACTCAGACCTTCGCAAAGCTGCTCGCGCCGCTGTTCAAAGCGAAGGTCGACGAGGTCCTCCATCGGGGCTGATCGCACGAACTCAGCGATGGTCGTGCTCGGGTCGGTGGACCCTGCCGTTGGGTCTGGGCGGTGGATTGGCGCGGGCGTCGGTGCGCTATTGTCGGAGGCTGTGAAGTCTCAGCACCCCCGTCACCAGCGACTTGCCGCCCTCGACGGGATCCGGGGCGTCGCCGCCGTCATCGTGGTGCTGTCTCACGCGCTGTTGACGACCACCATCGGCGACAGTTACGTCGCCGTGCTGCGCGGCACGGGCAGCGACCCCGCGGCCGTGCTGCTCGCTGACACCCCGCTCCGATATCTGTTCATGGGCAACGAGGCTGTCGTCATCTTCTTCGTGCTCAGCGGGTTCGTGCTCACGCTGCCGATGCTGCGTGGGCGAGGGCTCGACCTGTGGGCGTACTACCCCCGGCGTGTGCTCCGGCTCTGGTTGCCCGTCGCGGCGTCCGTGATCCTCGCGGCAGCCGTCATCATTCTCACCCGTCAAACCCCATCCGGCGCGCTGAGCGCATGGGTGAAGCAGTACAGCTTCGCGAACCTCGACCCACGCAAGATCCTTGGCGCGATGATGGTGATCACCGGCGACCCCGTGATCAACAACCCGCTGTGGTCGATCAAATGGGAGATGTTGTTCTCGCTCCTCCTGCCCGTCGCATTCCTGATCACGTTGCGCGTCACCCGCAACTACTGGCTGGTGATCATCGCCGCAGCGATCGTCTCGAGTATCGGTGAACCTGCGACCGTGTTGGGCGTGAAGTACATGCCCATGTTCCTCGCCGGATGTGTCGTCGCGAAGATCGTTCACACCCGCACTACGCCAGCTCCCGCATCACGCGCGTGGCTCATGGTCTTCGGAGGCGCCGCGCTCATCGCCGTCCCCGACCTCGCCCGAGTCGTCCATCTGCCGGGACTCGTTCAGGCCACGGCCTACGCTGCCGTCACTGTCGGAGCCGCGATGATCATCGCGGGACTGACCATTCCCTCCGGAGTCACTGCCGCCTTCGCGTCACGACCGTTTCGTTTCCTCGGCCGGATCTCATTCAGCCTCTACCTCGTGCACGTCCCGATCCTCATCGGCGCCGTGCACCTGATGCCCTCACACCCGAACGAGATCTTGTTCGCCAGCATCCCCACTGCCTTCGTGATCGCAGTGCTGTTCACGCTCTACGTCGAAGAGCCGGCCGCGCGGCTTGCACGCCGGGTGGGCGTCGCCTCGGCCTCTCTGGTGGCGAAGCTGCACCAGGGAGAGCCAGGGCGGGACCTCGCACCAAACGCCTGAGCATCTGAGCCGATCCGTCAGCGGATCGCGGAGTCCACAGCACGCGCTCGACGAGAAGCGCTCGGCCAGGTGAATTTCGACCAGTAGAATTGACGGCACCGCCACACGTCGATGCAGCGAGCCGGAATTTCGACGCCACCCCATCCAGGATGTCCTCCTTCATGAGAATTCTCCACGTCGGCCTTTTCCTCGAACTGGGGAGTGGTCAGCGCGCACAACTCGGATACGAGCGACATGCCGCGCGATCCCTCGAAGAGGCGTACTGGGATACCCACACCCTCACACCCGCCGATGCGCGAACCGATGAGGGCCCCCAAGTGCCACGTTGGGCTCGAAGATTTCAGCTCCATAAGCTCTTCACCTGGTTGCACATCCGACGTCATGCCGCGCAGTATGACGCCGTACTGATGCGGTCTTTGTCACCGG
This sequence comes from Microbacterium panaciterrae, assembly GCF_039541635.1. Classification (NCBI taxonomy): domain Bacteria; kingdom Bacillati; phylum Actinomycetota; class Actinomycetes; order Micrococcales; family Microbacteriaceae; genus Microbacterium; species Microbacterium panaciterrae. Next base: position 88,187 of record NZ_BAABGP010000014.1, on the reverse strand, counting down.
ATCCGTTCGCGATATTCATGGCGCCGTTGATCCCCAATCTCTTCACCGTCCATCACAGCAAGGAGATCGAAGAGCTGACTCTGGTCACGCGAGGCGCTCGCCGCGCGATCACCCTGTTCCTGGAAGGCCCCTTGAAAACCTGGGCCTTTCGCGGACTGCGTGGCGTCATCGGCGTCACCAACGAGATCACGAAGTACGAGAGCCGCCGATTCCCTCGAGCATCCGTTGCTGCGACCTATCCCAATGGGATCGACGTCGACAAGATCGACGTCGCCGACGAGCCAGCAGCAGATGCTCCGACCGTGCACGCCGTCTTCGTATCCACCGTCTTCTACGCCTGGCAGGGCCTGGATCGCCTCCTGGACTCTCTCGCGGAGATCGAGGCGACTACGGGCCCTCCGCCCGTGGTCGTGCACCTCATCGGGGAACTCGAGCCGTCGGACCGCGCATTGGCGCACCAGCTCTCAGCTCGCGGTCTCGTCCAGATCCACGGCGTACTTGACCGCGAATCCGTCCACCAGGTGTTCTCGCAGTCACAGGTCGCGATCGCTTCTCTGGCACTCGACCGAAAAGACCTTCGGGAAGCCTCGACCCTGAAGGTGCGGGAGTATCTCGCATCCGGCCTGCCCGTCTATTCCACCCATGTTGATGCCGGTCTCCCGCAGGGCTTCCCGTTCTACTACTGCGATGACAACGGATTCAACTTCGCTCGCATGGTCGACTTCCTCGCCGAGATGCCAGATCGCGGGCGCATGACCGTTCGCGAGGCCGCTCGGCCTCATATCGACAAGCTTGCGATCATGAGGTCGTTGGTCGCGCAGCTCGGCACACTGAACTCGTCCGCCGCGCCCAAGGAACGCCGAGGCACCGCTGACGCACGAAGACGAGGCTCATCATGACGGTCCAGGTACGGACGACGAGGACGACATCTCAGCCGGCGGATCCTGAGTCTCTGTCCCGGATCGGCTTCGCGCTGGCGGCGCTGGCGGCGCCAGTTTCAGCCCTCAATCCGATACTCCCGCACGTCGGCCCAGTCTCGGCATTCACTGCGTATTCGTTGCTGATGTTCGTCTACGGCGTGTTCCATATGCGACGTCGGCCGCCGAACGGCTTGCGCCGGTTCATCATCGTCTTCTGCATCCCGATCCTCGCCATCACGCTGCCGGCAATCGTGATCCATTTCGGCGCGGCCCACATCTTCGCCGAAGCAGTGGTGGTCTCGGGGGGCGTCCTGATCACCTTGGGCCTGATCGCGCTGCCGAGCACGCTCCTGACAATTCGTGCGGTGCTGGCTGGATGGCTCCTCGCTTCGATCAGCACCACCGTGCTGGCAATCATCGAACTGACGACTGGTCGCCATTTCGGCCCGTCCTACCTGGACGCAAATCCGGGCGCTTCCAAGACGGGTGTCGTGACCGTATTCTTCAACCCGAACAACTACGCGGCGTTTCTGACCTTGACCATTCCGCTGTTGATCGCAGGGGCTGCTCTCGCCACTCGGACCTGGACGCGGCGGGCCTACTACCTCGCCGCCATCGCGTCTGTCCCCATCATGATCGCGACCAGCAGCCGGTTCGGCGTCGCGGCCCTCCTTCTCGGCGTCGCTGTGTGGATGATCCTTCGAATCAGGTCCCACTTCGCGCAGGCGTTCGTCCTCGCGTTCGCCCTGCTCGGAGTGGTTCTCGTCTTCAAGTTCCTCCAGGCCAACTCCGCAGGCGAGATCTCCAGTAGCGCGTCCGGCGCCGACTACGCCATCAAGCTCTTCGGAGTGGAAATCACATCCGACAGCTCCTTGGTCGCGCGCTGGAACCTCATGCTCAACGGTTTTGACATGATCGACAGAGCGCCTTTCGGATCGGGTCCTGGCGGATACGAGCTGGTGGCGCTAGACCAGGGCACGTCGCGAATGACATTCGGCATGATCAACCCTCACAACGGGGCGATCGAATTTCTGACACAGTACGGTGTGATACTCGGCGCCATCGCCGTCTCCGTCACGATCGCGTTGTTCGTCAATTCCATCCGCAGCAACAAACTGCTGCACTCGTCTGCCCCCGAACGCACGCTCGCATCGGCGTCAGTATGTATGATCGCCTGCCTCCCACTCATCTTCAGCATGCACAGCACTTTCCTCAACGTGCCTCATGAATGGGCAGGTTTTGCGACAATCGCCGTCGTCGCCGTCTATCTCCATCAATTGCGCGCGACGAAGGCACCGAAGCAGCATGAGAATACTCATGGCTGACTCATCCGAAACAGTCAAACGCAATCGGCTACTCCTTCTGACGCATCAATATCCGTACGATTACGGCGATGCGGCCTTCATCCGCAACGAGATCGATGCTCTGGCCGAAGCATTCGACGAAGTGCTGATCGTCTCCCTGACTGCTCCGGACGCGCCGTTGCTCCCGCTGCGACCTAACGTCAGGTTTCTCGGGTCTGTAGGCACCATCAGCGCGTCCCGCGCGATCCGCGGGATGCTGAACCCGGCGCGTGCTATTCGTGCCATCCGCGTGTTCTTCGGCGAGGGGTTCGGACGGTCCGCCTCGAAGCTTCGGAGTGATCTCATCGCCGCGACCACCGGCGCCTGGATCGCTTCTCGAACGCCGATACGCGAAGCCACGAACGGCAGAGAACCTCTCGCGATCTACAGCTTCTGGGGCGTCGACATCGCGTATGTACTGCCTTGGTTGAGACGCCGCGCGAACCGCATTGCCGTGCGCGTGCATCGCTACGACCTCGACGAGCGAACCGCGGGCTATCGGCCACTGCGGCGGAATGTGCTCGGGACCGCCGATACGATCCTCACGATCGCGCAGAGCGGGCGCGACTATCTTCTCGAACAAGCGCCCTATCTGGCGCCGGAGCGGATCGTGGTCCGCCACCTCGGCACGCCCCCTCAGCCCATGCCTCGACACGCCGACCACCAAGACGAAGTGGTGCGCATCGCGAGTTGCTCGTCGGTCATCCCGCTCAAGCGCGTCGACCTCATCCTGAGAACGGCGTCGGAACTCGCGGAACGCGGTCACACCGTCGCCTGGACTCATTTCGGCGATGGTCCGCTTCTCGAGGAGATCCGAGCCGAGGCAGAGCGTGCCGTGCAGACCACGCCGGGCTTGACGATCGAACTGCCTGGACGGCTACCCACAGACGAAATCCTGGCGCGCTACCGGGAAGTTCCTCCCGGGGTCTTCCTCAATCTGAGCACGACTGAAGGCATTCCGGTCAGTGCCATGGAGGCAGCTTCCTACGGTATCCCGATCGTCGCGACGAATGTCGGCTCCACTCATGAGCTCGTCGGCGAAGATCTGGGTTCCGGGATCCTCGTGGACGTCCGCGACGACGAGAGGAGGATCGCGTCCGCCGTCGAACGCGTCGTGGATCCGTCCGCGCGATATGACTCGAGAGCGGTCTGGGCTCAGCGATTCGACTCTGCCGCAAATGCCCGTGCGGCGGCGAGGTCCGTACTCGGCCTCACTCGCTGAGCACGCGCTGCCGGTCGAACTGACCGGCGACCCTATGTGCGAGCTGGATCAAGAACGCGAGCAGAAGCGTCATCGCACCGCTGGTGAGCCATACCGCGCGCACGATGTCGCCCCCTGCGAGGAAGAGGATGGTGAGCGGTACGACCATGTACACGATCGCGAAGATCAGCATCGTGCCCTGACGCTCGGCCACGATGAACACCGTCGAAAGCGGTGCGGTGGCGATGTTGAGGTACAGCCACGGAGTCAGGGCCTGCACGATGAGTCCAGCCTGCACCCATTGGCTGCCCAGAAACCAGGGCACGACGACGGGCGCGACGACTCCGAGGACGAGAAACGGCAAGAACCCGACGAGCAGCGCCCGCTTCGTCACGCCGCGGACCAGGTCCCGCAATGTCCCCGGCGCCGCAACTGCCATGCGCTGGTAGTACACCTGTGAGATCGCGCTCGCGATCAAGGCCATCGGCGCCTGAGCGAGCTTCCAGGCCATCGAGAACTGCCCCAGAGCGTGGATCGACCGGCCGCCGATGATCATGTTGATCCCGTTGAGACGCAGTGAATCGACGAGTGCGTTCGGCGCGTTGAGCAGTGGCATCTTTCGATAGCGCACCATGAGTTCCCACCAGCTGCGATGGTCCCTGACGGGGGCGGTCTTGCGAGCATCGTCCGTCAGCAGCAGAACTCCGACACCGAAGACCTGGCCGACCAGGTACCCGACGATGAGCCATTCCCCGGACGGAGCTATCACCAACCCGAGCACAGCCTGAGTCGCCGCCGTCACGATGGCCTGCACGACCCGCGAAAGGCTCTGCATGCGATAGCGACGCTTTCGCGTCATCCAGAAGTACAGGATCGTGGTCTCGCCCGCGAGGAAGACACTCACTCCGATGAGCAGCACCCACCAATGCCGGTCCGCGGATGAGGTGAACCAGAACACGAAGATCGTCGCGATCATCGTGAGGACCGACATGACACTCACGAGGCCCGTCGACAGCTGTCGCAGCCGATGCGCATCGTCGTCGCGTTCCGGCAAGACGATCGCGTACTCGTATCGGAGCGCGGCGACCATGCTGACGACCGCGCTCACAGAGAGGAAGACAGCCAGGATGCCGAAGGCTGCCGGTCCGTAGATACGGCTGAGGACCGGCATCGTGATGACGCCGATGACCTGGGAAGCTACCGTCCCGGTGAGAAGCATCGCGATGCTGCGCAACGCGGATCGGCCCTCACGTCGGGGCGTCTCCGAATCGCGCGTGGGAGGCGGTCCTTCGGCCACCGCATCGTCTTCAGGCATTCGCGTGACTCTCCGGAGCGACGAGCTCCTCGAAATGCTCCGCGTACTGCCGCCAGACGCGCTCCGTCGAGTACAGTTCGACAGCGCGCGCTCGCGCGGCCACGCCCCAAGCGTGCACCTGATCGGGGTTCCGGACCGCGCGCTCGATTGCGTCCGCCAGAGCTCTGGGGTCACGAACCGGGACTTTGAGACCCGTCTCGCCCTGGAGGACCACGTCGCGAACGCCTGTGGCTTGCGTCGTGATGGTCGGGACTTCCAATCCAGCGGCCTCGACGATCACCTGCCCGAAGCCCTCCCGTAGGGTGGGCAGGCAGAGCACATCGGCCACGCGCATGTAGGCACGAGGATCCGCGACAGGCCCGACCCGGAGTATGGCGTGCTCCAGCGAAAGCTCCCCGATGCGGCGATCCAGCAGTTCGTCCTCGCCCGGTCCGACGACGAGGGTGACCACTTCGATCCCTCGTGATGCGAGAACGACGAGGGCGTCCAGAAGATCCCCGACCCCCTTGTCCCGGGTGATGCGCCCGACGAAGAGCAGCGTGAAGCGGCCACCATGCCTGGACAGAAAACTCTCCGTCCCCGCATCGACCGGATCGATATCCGATGCCTCACGACTGAAGCGACCAACATCTGTCCCGAACGGACTGCCTGCACCGAGCACGGACACCCGTGACGTCAGTCCCTCGTCGCGCACCAGTTCCACGAGGCTCTGACTCACCGCGAGTGTCTCGGTAGCGAGTCCTGCGGCCGTCTTCTCCAACGCACGGAACACGCCTCTGCGCAGCCCCGCCTCTGTCTCGTAGCGCAGCCCGAGGATGTGATAGATCCGCACGGGGATGCGCAACATCCAGCCGGCCAGCGACGCGAGCAATGATGCCTTCGGAGTGGAGAACACGAGAACGTCGGGTGCGACGCGACGGATCGCCGCCGTCAGTTGGAACAGCGAGCGCAGATCGCGTAGCGGAGAGGGGTCGCGCACCATGTCGACGTCGACCACTCGCACGCCCTCCGACTCACCGAGCGCACTCAGCTTTCCGGTGTCGGTGGAGATGATCGTGACATCCCACCCCCGCTCGCGCAGGTATCCGAGATAGCCGCGATAGAAGACCGTGCTGATGTCGTTCGTGATCACGAAGCAGAGTCGCCGGCCGCTCATCGCGCCGGAACCCCTCTCACCGTGGCACCACGCGGGACATCCTTCGTCACGCAGGCGCTCGCGGCGACAAGAGCACCCCCGCCGACCACGAGGAGCTGCAGGATCACCGCGCCGGCTCCGATCAGCGTCCCGCTCTCGATGCGCACGTCTCCGGAGATGATGGCGCCGGGGTTGACCGAGACATGATCCTCGAGACGGCAGTCATGCCCGACGATCGCCCCGGGGTTGACATGCACATGTCGGCCCAGTTCGACGTTGGTGGAGATCTGCGCACCGCCGCACAGCACCGCCCCCTCACCGATCGTCACCTGCGTTCCGATCACCGCAGCCGGGTGCACGAGTGTCGCCGCCCGGCCGCCCCACGAGTCGATCATGGCGCTCAGTCGCCCGCGGACGGAGGGCGACCCGATTCCGACCACATAGCGGCACGAGGGAAAGCGTGCCCGCAGCTCTTCGATCCCTCCAAGATGTGGAATCCCCCGCGCGGCCAGACGCTCCCCATGGATCGGTGAGAGCCCGTCGTCGACCACGCCGAGCACGTTCCAGACGGGTGCCGGCGCCGCCGCATTGATCGCCGCGATCACGTCGAGCGTCTCCCGTCCGAACCCGCCGGCCCCGACGACGATGATGTCTTCAGACATTGGACCCCCCGAACTTCTGAATGGTGGCGTGCCCTTCCGCCGCGATCCCCTCGCGCGCGAAGACCGCGCGCACGGTTGCAAGAATCACTCGGACGTCGAGAATCAGGCTCCGGTTGTCGACGTAGTCGACGTCGAGCGCGAATTTCTCTTCCCAGCTCAATGCGTTGCGCCCGCTCGCCTGGGCCAGTCCGGTGATCCCCGGACGGACCTCGTGTCGCCGCGCCTGTTCCGGAGTGTAGCGAGGCAAGTACTCGACCAGCAGCGGACGAGGACCGACGACACTCATGTCCCCCTTGAGCACGTTCCACAACGAGGGCAGCTCATCGAGGCTGGTGGAACGAAGGATCTGACCGAAACGAGTGAGTCGCTGCTCATCGGTGATGAGACCTCGAGCCTCATCTGCGTTGCGCATCGAACGGAACTTGCGCAACACGAAGATCCGCCCGCGCAGGCCCGGGCGCCGTTGAGTGAACACGACCGGCCTCCCCAGGCGCATCGCCACCAGAATCGCCACGATCCCCATCACAGGCGACAGCACGACCAACGCGATGGTCGCCGCGACAACGTCGAACAACCGCTTCCACGGATCATACGCACGTGCTGTCATCGCTCAATGCGCTCCAAGGAAACGCCCGATGGAGTCGAACACGCGAGCTCGTTGCTCTGCGGTCAATGCCGAACCGCTCGGCAGCGTGAGCCCTCGCGCGAAAAGCCGCTCGGAGGCCCCGTTGAAGACTCCGCGGAATTTTGCGAACACCGGTTGCCGATGCATCGGTTTCCAGAGTGGGCGACTCTCGATGTCATCCGCTGTCAGTGCTGCGGAGAGATCGGTCACGTCCCACCCGGCGACGTCGCGATCGACCAGGATCGACGTGAGCCAGGCGTTGTCTTCTGCGTCATCGGCGCCACCGAACACCTCTGCGCCTGCCACATCCGCGAATGTGCTCTTGTAGAGCTCGCGCATCTCCCGGCGGCGGGCGAGCATCGAGTCGAGACGCACCAGCTGCGCACGGCCGAGCGCCGCGAGCAGGTTGCTCATCCGGTAGTTGTAGCCGACATCGATGTGCTCGTAGTGCGCGACAGGCTGGCGTGCCTGCGTCGCCAAATAGCGAACTCGCTGGGCCAGTTCCCCGTCGTCGGTGAGGAGCATTCCTCCGCCCGAGGTTGTCATCACCTTGTTCCCGTTGAACGACACCGCAGAGACCCGCCCGAAGCTTCCAGCGGCTTTGCCCCGATGAGTGGCGCCAAGCGACTCCGCTGCGTCCGACAGCACGGGAACCCCGAACTCCTCCGCAATCGCCAAGATCGAGGTGTAGTCCACGGTCTTGCCGAGCAGGTCGACCGGGACGATCGCGGACACAGTGGCACGCTCATCCCGCAGCTGCACCAGCGCCTGTCGGAGCAGGGCGGGATCCATGTTGCCCGAGGTCTCGTCTGCGTCGACGAAGAACGGCTCTGCACCGGTGTACATGACCGCATTGGTCGTCGCGGCGAAGGTCATGGTCGAGGTCACGACGACGTCGCCGGGCTTCACACCGAGCGTCAGCAGTCCAAGGTGGAGCGCCGCTGTGCCAGAACTCAGCGCAACGCCGTGCCCGACACCGACACGCGCGGCGAGCTCGGCCTCGAACGCATCCACATCGGGACCGAGCGGGACGATCCAGCCGGAGCGGATCGCCGCCACAACAGCATCCTCCTCGCTCTGAGTGACGTCCGGTAAGGACATGAGGATGCGTTCAGCCATTCGACGATTCTCTCAGGTGGGTCGCACCGTTGACGAACTGCTCCACCACGACTCGATCCACCACGGCGGTGTCGTTGTTGCGGGGCTCCTCAGCCATCCGCGCCTTCCAGCCGTGGATGTCGAGCCGTTCGGGGCTGATCACGTCGGCGTGCGCGTGCGAGATCTGCGGGTGGAACGGGCGCTCGAGGCGCTCCCGATCCCCCACCAGCTCTTCGTGCAGCTTCTCCCCGTGGCGGAGGCCGGTGAACACGATCTCGAGCTTCTTGCCCGACATCGTGATCATGCGCTTTGCCACCTCGAGGATCGACACCGGCTCGCCCATGTCGAGGATGAGCACCTCGCCGGCCCGGCCGATCCCGCCGGCCTGGATCACGAGCTGGCACGCCTCGGGAATGGTCATGAAGTAGCGAGTGGCGTCGGGATGCGTCACCGTGATCGGCTTGTCTTCCGCGATCAAGCGCTGGAACGTGGGCAGCATCGATCCGCGGCTGCCGATCACGTTGCCGAAGCGCACCGAGAGGTACTGCATGCCGGTCTCTTCGCCCGCCCAGGCGGTGAGCTTCTCAGCGACGCGTTTGGAGTGGCCGAGCACACTCGTCGGGTTCGCCGCCTTGTCGGTCGAGACGTTGACGAAGTGACTCACTCCGACGCGGCGCGCGGCCTGCAGCACGTTGAGGGATCCGACCACGTTCGTCTTCCACGCCTCGTCGGGGTACTGCTCCAGCATCGGGAGGTGCTTCAGCGCGGCGGCGTGGAACACCACCTCCGGCCGGCGCTCGTCAAAAATCGCATTCAGCACGGGCACGTCGCGGATGTCGGCGAGCACGACCTCCTTGGAGTCGAGCAGGCCGTTGCCCGAGGTACCGAGCTGCGCGGTCTGCAGTCCCGTCTCGTCGCGGTCGAGCATGATCAACTCGGCGGGCCCATACTTTGCGAGCTGGCGGCAGAGTTCCGATCCGATCGAGCCGCCCGCTCCGGTGACCAGCACACGCTTGCCGGTGACGTAGCCGGCGATCAGCTCGACGTTGGTGTCGACCGGGTGCCGGCCGATGAGGTCTTCGATCTCGATGTCGCGCACATCCACTTTCGCGCGGGCGTCGAGCGTGAGGTCGGTGACCGTCGGGGTGACCGATACGGCCAGTCCGGCCGCGTCAGCCGCATCGCTCAGCTTGCGCAGCACCACGCTGTCGGCGTTTCCGAGCGCGATCACCATTCGGGTCGCCCTGCTCTGCTGCGCGATCTCGGAGAGTTGAGAGGTGCGCCCGAGCACGGGGACGCCACGCAACCGCAGGTTGCGCTTCGCCGGATCGTCATCGATCAGGCCGACGGGGCGGATCGGCGACACCGGGTCGGTGATGATCGTGTGCAGCAGCCGATCGCCGACATAGCCCGCGCCGACGATGAGAACACGCTCTGCGGCATCGCCCGGCTTGCGGGAGCGCTCGATCGCGAACCGCGACAGGTAGCGCATCCCGAACATGAGCAGCAGCACGAACGGGCCCGCGAGCAGCATCGTCGCGCGGGGCACCCCGATGGCATTGCCGAACGGCACGACGACCAACGAGAGCACCACGACGATGCCGAGGGTGATGATCGCGAGGGTCCGCACGACCTCGAACGACCCGAAGGAGTATCTCCCCCGGTACAGGGCGACGTAATAGCCGACGGCGATCTGGATCGCTGCAGCGACCACCCCGAGCAGGATCATCGCGGCCCACCCCTGGAGCGGGAGAGTGAAGTCCAGGCGCAGGGTCACCGCCAGAAAGATGCCGACGATCCAGGCGAGCCCGTCGAGTGCGGCCATCAGACCACGTCGGCGTCGCTGCTGCAACGGAATGCGAATTCCTCCGGTCACTGCGTCAAATCTCTCCGAACTCACCGCTCCACCCCAATCCTCGATCGCACACCGCTCGCGACTCCCCCTCGTCGAACGCACACGCACCGATATTCTCCCACACTGAAAGTGTGCTGTGAGAGCCCTGGGCTCCGCCGGACGCGTCGGCGCATTCCGCACCCTCGAAGTCGTGTCCTGCCCGAACGTCCAGCCACTAGCATCGGGAGACATGATCCGCGTCCGAGGAAAGGCCCGCTGCCGAGCGAGGCCGGCATGACGGGCCTGCTCGTCCACGAGTGGATCGAGTCGACCGGCGGCGCGGAAGTCGTGCTCGAGGGCATGGTCCGCGCGTTCCCCGGCGCCGACATCCAGTGCCTGTGGAATGACGCCTCGGATCGGTTCGCCGGCACGCCGGTGCGCGAGACCTGGATGGCCCGCACGCCGCTGCGGCGCCACAAGGCCCTCGGCCTGCCGTTCGAGCCCTTCGTCTGGCGATCGCTGTCGTCCGGAACGTCGTACGACTGGATGCTGGTGAGTTCCCATCTGTTCGCGCACCACGCCAGGATCCGCGGTCAAGACATTCCGAAGTACGTCTACGCGCACACGCCCGCGCGCTACATCTGGGCGCCCGACCTCGACGAGCGAGGCAACAACCCGTTGGTGAGGATCGCCGCACCCGGCTATCGAGCGCTCGATCGCCGACGGGCGGCGGAGGCGACGGCGATCGCCGCGAACAGCTCATTCGTGCGCGAAAGGATCGCCCGCAGCTGGGAGCGTGACGCGGTCGTCATCCACCCTCCCGTCCCGACGGATCGGATCCTCGCCGTCTCCGATTGGACGAGCGAAGTCGCCGCAGACGGCGAGCGGCGACTGCTCGATGCGCTCCCCGCCACATTCCTTCTCGGAGCCTCCCGCTTCGTGCCCTACAAGCGGCTCGACCTGGTGATCGCCGCCGCCGAGCGCCTCGATCTTCCGGTGGTCATCGCCGGCCGCGGGCCCGATACGGACCGCCTCACTGCCCTGGCCGCGGCAGCCCGCGTTCCCGCCCAGGTGATCCTGAACCCGTCGACGCCGACGCTGTACGCATTGCTGCAGCGCAGCGCGGCGTACGTGTTCCCTCCAGTAGAAGACTTCGGGATCCTCCCCGTCGAGGCGCAGGCCGTCGGCACCCCGGTCGCCGTCGGTCCGGTGGGAGGGCAGACGGAGGCGGTGACGCCCGGCGTGAGCGGAATCATCGCGGAATCGGCCGACGTCGACGGGTTCGCGGCGGCGATCGATGCGGCACTGCGTGTGCGCTCGTTCGACGCCCGGGCGGTCACGGAGAGGTTCAGCCCGGCCACGTTCCAGCGACGCATCCGGGCGTTCGTGGGAGGCGCCGGGGCGTGATCATCACCGCTCGTGCTTCGCTAGGCTGACCGCGTGACCGGGGAGCAGAGCGAGATGTGGCGGATCGCCGACGACGTCGCATGGACCGCGAGCGGCAACGACGTCGTGGCCCTCGATCTCGTCGCCCTCGACGCCCATCCGATGACGCTCCAGGAGACCGCCGCCTACGTCTGGGAAGAGCTCGCCGCCAGCGGGCCGATCACCGCGGACGCCCTCGTGCGCACCGTCGCCGACGCCTACGCCGTGGGCGAGGAGATCGTTCGCGACGACGTTCTCCGGTTGCTCGCACAGCTCCAGGCGCAACACCTCGTCACCGTGTGACGAACTTGCTGTTCCCGACCAGACCCGACGCGGAGGATCCTCCCATGCATGTTCTCGTGACCGGCGGCGCCGGTTTCATCGGCTCCCACACTGCGGTGGCGCTGCTCGAACGCGGGCATCGCGTGACGATCGTGGACGACTTCGAGAACAGCTCGCCCGTGGTGATCGATCGGATCGAGCAGATCACCGGACGCCGGCCGGAGCTCGCCCAGGTCGACCTTCTGGATGAGGCGGCGTTCGACGCGGTGTTCGCGGCGGCCGCTCCCGATGCCGTGATCCATTTCGCGGGCCTGAAGGCGGTCGGGGAGAGCGCCGCCGACCCGCTGCGCTACTACGCGCACAATCTGGGCAGCACGTTCTCGCTGCTGAAGGCGATGAAGAAGCACGGCACGCGGACGCTGGTGTTCTCCTCGTCGGCAACGGTGTACGGCGATGGGCAGCAGCCGCCCTACACCGAGGACGGCGGGCAGCTCGATGCGACGAATCCGTATGGCATGACCAAGGTCATGCTGGAGCGGATCCTCGGCGACGTCGCGACGGCCGAACCGGATTGGCACATCGCGCTGCTGCGCTACTTCAACCCCATCGGCGCGCACGAAAGCGGTCTGATCGGCGAGGATCCCGGCGGCATCCCGAACAATCTCGCGCCCTTCATCCTGCAGGTCGCGGTCGGACGGCGGGCCGAGGTCAGCATCTACGGCGACGACTACCCGACCGCCGACGGGACGGGAGAGCGCGATTACATCCACGTGATGGATCTCGCCGAAGGACACGTGGCGGCCCTCGAACAGCTGCCCGAGGTGGACGGATCGCGGGCGTGGAATCTGGGCACCGGATCCGGCACCTCGGTGAAGCAGCTGATCGCCGCCTTCGCGGAGGCGTCGGGGCGGCCGATCCCGTCTCGCGTGGTTCCGCGACGTGCCGGCGACCTGCCGCGTAGCTGGGCCGACACGACTCGTGCTTCGGTGGAGCTCGGCTGGAAGGCCACCCGCGGGATCGCCGAGATGGCTCGCGACGGCTGGCGCTGGCAACTGCAGAACCCGAACGGCTTCGCGGGAGAAAAGGCCGACTGACCCTTCGACAGGCTCAGGGACCGGGACCCTTCGACAGGATCAGGGGGCGGGGCCATGGTCAAGGATCCGCGGGATCCCTAGACTCACAACGTGCCTTCCCGACACGAAGACCGTGAGGCGCGCCCGGCCTCCGAAGGATCTTCACCCGAATCGGACGGTTCTCTCGCACGCCTTCTCGTCGGTGCGGAGCCGAGAGAAAAGAAGCGCCGTCGTCCTCTCCTGAAGAGCGCCCGGTTCTGGGTGCCGATCTCGATCCTGCTCGTGCTCATCGCGGTCGCGATCGTCGGAGCGATCGCAGCCAAGCACCTCTACGACCAGGCGATGTCGGCCAAATCCGACCTCGAGAAGGCGATCCCGCTCGTCGACCAGGTGCAGAAGAGCATGCTCGCCGGCGACCCGGCGAGCGCCACGGCGACGGTCGCCCAGGTGTCCGCGTTGACGGCCTCCGCCGAGAAGAAGACGAGCGGGACCCTCTGGAAGAACGCGGAGTGGGTGCCGGTCGCCGGGCCCAATCTGGTGGCGGTGCGGATCCTGGCCGGATCCGTCAACTCGCTCGTGCGGGATGCGGTGTCGCCCCTGACTGCGATCGACGTGAAGGCGCTGATGCCGAAGGACGGCGCGATCGATGTCGCCCACCTGACGGCGCTCGCCGGCGACGTCGATGCGGCGGACAAGACTCTGAAGACGATCACTCAGCAGCTCGCGAAGATCGACCGCTCCGCGCTCATCCCGCAGGTCGCGAGCGGCGTCTCACAGCTCGATTCCGCGATCGCCAAGATCGAGCCGATCCTCACCCCCGCGCACAACGCCCTGACGATCCTCTCGAAGGCGCTCGGCGCGAACGGCCCGCAGAACTACCTGCTCATCTTCCAGAACAACGCCGAGTCGCGCGGCACGGGTGGCAACCCAGCCGCGATCGCGATGCTGACCGCGGACCACGGCAAGATCTCGATGACGCAGCAGGCCTCCTCGGCGAACTTCAACACCGGTCGTGCGGATCCGATCATCGCGCTCGATCCGCAGCTGGAAGCGCTGTACGGCACGAAGACCGGCCGTTACATCCAGGACACCACCCTCTCGCCGAACTTCAGCGATACCGCGAAGATCATCCGCGCCTTCTGGGCCGAGTCGTACGGGACGCCCATCGATGCCGTCGCGTCGATGGATCCTGTCGCGCTCAGTTACCTGCTCAAGGCGATCGGCCCCGTCACGATGCCCACCGGCGACGTGCTGACCTCCGACACCGCCGTGCCGATCCTGCTCAGCGACGTCTACGGACGCTACGGCGGCGTCAAGGCCGAGCAGGATGCGTTCTTCGCCTCCGCCGCCAAGAGCGTGTTCGACGCGCTGCTGCACACCCACGCCGACCCGAAGGCGCTGCTGACCGCGCTCTCCCAGGCGGCGAACGAGGGCCGGCTGATGTACTCGCCCAGCGATCCCGCTCAAGCCGCCCTGCTCGCGGGCACCCCGGTGGGCGGAACCCTGCCGGCCGACAACGCCAAGACCACGGACCTCGGCGTCTACGTCGACGACGTCACCGAGGGCAAGCTCGACTACTACATGCAGATGGGCATCGCGGCGAAGAGCACCCAATGCCAGAAGGACGGCACCCCCACCTTCACGACGACCGTGACGATGCAGAACACGCTCGCCCCGAGCGCGGTGGCCGGCCTGCCGGTCTACGTCTCACCCGCACGGTTCTTCCCCAAGGGCGACGTCTCCAGCGACATGTACCTCTACGGCCCCCTCGGGTCGACGCTGACCGGCGTCACGATCGACGGACAGCCGGTCGCTGCGACGGGTCAGCCGCACCTCGGCCGCACCGCGGTGAAGGTGAACGTGCTGACCGTGCCGGGGCAGACGGCGACCATCGTCGCGACCTTCACCGCACCGGCCGGATCCTTCGGTCCACTCGAGGTGCGGCACACGCCGATGGTGAAGGCGACGCCGGTCACGATCGACGCCCCGGGGTGCGCGGCGGCGCCGAAGTAGCGGCGGGCCCTTCGACAGGCTCAGGGGCCGGGGTGTGCCTGGGCGGGCCTGGCACGTGGCCCGCGGGTGCACGGGATCCTGCCCACTGCACGGCTTCTTCACGCAATTTTCCCGTGCACTCGACAATTGCCCGTGCAGCCGGCGGCGCGGTGGTGCCCTTCGACAGGCGCAGGGGCCGGGGTGGCGGTCAGGGGGTCGGCGGCGGCGGGATCACGATGACCGGCGGGTCGGTCGGTGTCGGCGTGGGATCCGTCGCTGGTGGCGGCGGGGTCGGCGTGGTCGTGTCTGGCGGCGTCGGCTCGGGGGACGGGGCGGGGGTGCCGCCGTCGGATCCGCCGGAGTTGCTCGCGTTCTGCTCCGCGATCGCGCGCGCCTGGTCAGCGATGAGTGCGGCGAGCGCCGCCCGCCACGCGTCCAGCGCCGCGAACGGCGTCGGCCCGAACGGATCGGCTGCGGCGGCTGCCGTCGCGGCATCGGTCGCCGCCGTGCGGACGGACTCGGCGGCGTCCGGGTTGTTCGCGACCGCGGTCGCGGCGAACGCCGGGATGGACTGCCGGAAGGTGGTGATCGCGCTGCGGAACCCCGTGGTTGCGGTGGCCAACGAGGACTGCGCCGAGGCGACATCCTGCTCGCGCTGATCCAGCGTCTTGGTGCTGGCCGTCGTCCCCGCGTGCTCCGGCACCTTCACCGCGGCGATCGCGGCGATGTACGCCTGGCGAGCCGTCTCGGCCGCGACTCGATTGGCTTCTTCGCTGGATCCGGCCATCGCCGCCAACGGCGCGGCGAACGACGCGGCACTCGCCTGCGCCGCCGTCACTGCGGTCGCGAGTGCATCGACCGTGTCGTTCACCCGCGTGATCCGCGCGGAGTCGACGGTCGGCGTCGGAGACTCCACCGCCACCGGGATCGACACGGCGGGGGTCGCGAGCGCCCACCCCGCCCCGAGCAGGGTGACGATGGCGCCGATGCCCATCGCGATCCGCTGCGTCCGGGTCATGCTGTACGTGGGAGCCGCGTGCTGCGGCTGGATCCCGGCATTCACCGGGATCGGCCGCGTGGGCGTCGCGGAGTGCTCCCCGTCCGCCGCAGCGGGCGGGCCGCCGAACAAGGCGTGCAGCTCTCCGGTGAAACCCGCGTCGCCCGCGCGCGCAGGCGGCGCGGCGAACAGCGCTCCCACCTCGTCCCGCGGGATACCCGCCGGATCCTCGTCCTGCCCATGCGCGAACAGGGCCGACAGATCATGCGCCGACTGGCCGAAGTCTTCGGTCTCCGCTCCGGCGTCGGTGCCGGGAGGCACACCGGTGCCGTCGCCGGGAGTGCTGCCGACGTTGCGGGGGTCGTCGTTCAGGCGATCATCGGGCATAGGTCCTCGCCTCCAAGTCGACGGCCGATCACTAGGGACTCTATCGAGCGGAGGGCGGCTCCGGTGCCAGCGGCACGGGGAGGCGACGGTGCCGCTGGTGAACCCGTGCAGGCGCGGTCAGGGCCGGCCCATCCCCAGATACGTCCAGCCGGCGTCGCGCCAGGCTACCGGGTCGAGGCAGTTGCGGCCGTCCACGACGATCCGCCCGCGGGCGAGCGACGCGGCGTGCGCGGGCGTCAGCTCCCGGCGGTAGAGGTCCCATTCGGTGACGAGCACCAGCGCATCGGCCTTGCGGATCGCGGCATCGCGATCCTCGACGTACTTCAGCTGCGGATGCAGGATCGCGGCGTTCGGGATCGCTTCCGGATCCGTCACGGTCACCTTCGCGCCCAGCCCCCGCAGCCGGGTCGCGACATCGAGCGCCGGGGAGTCGCGCACATCGTCGCTGTGCGGCTTGAACGCCGCGCCGAGCATCGTGATCCGCCGCCCCACCACGCTCCCGCCGAACGCGTCGACGACCAGGCGCACGGCGTGCTCGCGGCGGCGGAGGTTGATGGCGTCCACCTCGCGGAGGAAGCCGACCGAGGCGCCGCGGCCCAGTTCCTCCGCCCGGGCCGCGAACGCCCGGATGTCCTTCGGCAGGCATCCGCCGCCGAACCCGATCCCGGCGCCCAGGAAGCGCCGGCCGATCCGGACGTCGTGCCCGAGCGCGTCGGCGAGCAGCGTGACGTCGGCGCCCGATGCCTCGGCGATCTCGGCCATCGCGTTGATGAACGAGATCTTCGTCGCGAGGAACGCGTTCGCCGCGCCCTTGACGAGCTCGGCGGTCGCGAGGTCGGTGGCGATGAAGGGGCTGCCCGCCGCGATCGGCGCTGCGAACACGGCCCGCAGCACGTCCGTGGCCCGCCGCCCCGCCTCGTCGTCGACCGCGCCGACGACCAGGCGATCCGGGTGCAGGGTGTCCTGCACGGCCCAGCCCTCGCGCAGGAACTCGGGGTTCCACACCAGCGTCGCCCCGGCCGCCGCGACCGCCTGGAGCAGCCCCGCGGCGGTGCCCACCGGGACGGTGGACTTGCCCGCGACGACATCCCCGGCGCGCAGGTGCGGCACGAGCGACGCGAGCGCGGTGCGCACGAAACGCAGATCGGCGCCCGACGAGTCCGGCAGCTGGGGCGTGCCCACGGCGAGGAAGTGCACCTGCGCGCCGGCGGCCGCGGCGAAGTCGTCCGTGAAGGCCAGGCGGCCGCTGCGCACGCCCTCGGCGAGCAGTTCGTCCAGGCCCGGTTCGAAGAAGGGCGCGCGACCGGCCGCGAGCGCGGCGATCTTCGCCGGATCCGTGTCGACCCCGATCACCTCGTGCCCGAGCGACGCCATCGCCGCCGCGTGCACGGCCCCGAGGTACCCGCAGCCGATCACAGACATCCGCATGCGACCAGATCACCCCGCGCGCCTCACCGGCACACGTCGTCCGCGCGTCGTGTCGGCAACGGGACGGTGAACGGTTGGCGGGGTGGCGGCGGCTCCCCGGCTGCCCCCTCTCCCCCTCCACCGCTGCTCCCCTGACGCCAGATGCCGCTCCCCGGGCGGCTCAAGGGCACCTGGCGTCAGGCGAGCAGGCAAACGGGCGCCCTCGACCGCAGACGCCCCCGACCACGGGCGGGGAAAGAGACGAGACCGGACCTACCAGCACCCACGGGCGCAGCGCATGATATCGTTGATATCGGAGGCGCTCACATGGCCCAGTTGCTGATCCGGAATCTGCCCGACGAGGTCAAGGCGGCGTTGCGGCGCCGTGCGCACGACAATGGCCGGTCCATGGAGGCCGAGGCGCGCGCGATCCTGGTCGACCTGGTCCTCCCCCGCGCGGAGGATCCGGTGCTGCTCTGGCTCGAGGACGCCGACGACCTGCGGGAGCGCGGACTCGGATCCGATCTCCCCGAGCCGCAACGCAGCGCTCCTCGCCTCGCGGTGACCTTCGAATGATCGTCGTCGACACGAACATCTGGTCGGAGACTCTGCGCGACCACCCGTCTCCTCTGGTGCTCGCGTGGATGCGCAGGCATCATTCCGAGGTGTTCCTCCCCGTCGTGACCCGGCACGAGCTCCGGGTCGGCGTGCTTCAGCTGCCCTCGGGACGCCGACAAGACTCCCTCGGCGCACTCATCGATCGCATGCTGGAGAGAATGTCTGCGCGGACTCTGCCCTACGACATCGCGGCCGCCGAGGCGCACGCCCGGATCCGCGCCGCCGCACACGAAGCGGGCCGGGCGCTTTCCGCGGAAGACGGGCAGATCCTGGGGATCGCCGCCGCGCACGGCGCCTCGGTCGCCACGCGCAACGTGCGGGACTTCCAGGCGCACGGCGTCCCGATCATCGACCCGTGGACGCCGCCGGAACCGTGACGCCTCGCGCGCTCCCCTGACGCGGGCGCCCGAGCCGCGACCACGCACCCTCCCCGCCCCTGCTCGCTCTACCCCTGCTCGCTCTCCACCCCTGCTCTCTCTACCCCTGCTCGCTCTCCACCCCTGCTCTCTCTACCCCTGCTCCCCTGACGCCAGATGCCGCTCCCCGGGCGGTTCAAGGGCGCCTGGCGTCAGGCGAGCAGGCAAACGGGCACCCCGGGCCGGCTGCGCACCGACGACGACCGCGAGCCGCAGCAACCGCCACAACCGACGCGACCACCACGACCGCCGCAACCGCCGCAGCGACCGCAACGACCGCAACGACCGCTACTGCGGGTGGGCGGTGACGAGGATCGGCAGGTGATCCGACTCGCCCTGCGGCAGCGTGCGGACCGACTCGACGACGAAGCCGGAGGCCGCGGCGAAATCGTAGAACCCGCGGAACACCCGATAGCGCGTGTAGGTGTGCTGGTCGCTCATGACCAGCTCGTAGCCGACGTCGCGCATGTGCTCGGAGAGGCGCTCCTTGAATACGGGATAGTTGAAGTCGCCGACGATCAGCTGCGGCAGCCCCCAGCCGAGCTCGGACAGCTCCGACAGCGCGGCCCGGATCTGATCCCGCCGCAGGGCGTTGCGCGCGGTGAGCGGAGCCGCGTGCAGCGAGGCGATGAGCAGATCGCGGCCCGCGTCGATGTCGCGCAGCCGCACGCCGAGCAGCCGCTCGTGCGCCGGACGCAGCACCCGATCGTGCAGCGACTTCTTCACCGAGACCGCGGCCATGTCGACGAGGTTGAACGCGCTGGCCCGGTAGTAGATCGCGAGCCCCAGCCGGTTCTGCTGCGTGGTGTGCGCAAGGACCAGGCCCCCCGCGGTGTCCGGCAGCGACGCGGTGTCTCCCTCCTGCAGACAGAGCACGTCGGGGTCATGGGCGGCGACGAGGGCATCGAGCTCATGCACCGCCCGGTGCTTGCGCAGGTTGTAGGAGATGATCCGCACGGGCTCCACCGTACTCGCGCCCGGCATGGGGCTCCTGAGCGGGCGCGGGTGCGAGGGGCGGGCAGGCGCGAGACGCGAGTCGCGAGCGCCGAGCAGCGATGTCTGAATAATAGGACGCGATCCCTTGTCTTGATATTCAGACATAGAGTAATGTTTGAATTTCAAGACATGAACGAGGGAGCGCATCGATGACCGAGATCGAGATCCGTCGGCCCGCTGATCTCGGGCGGCTGATCGGACGTGTGCGCACCTCCCGCGGTATTCGCCAGGAGGAACTGGCCGAGCAAATGGGGTTCGCCCGCAGCTACCTCGCCGCGCTCGAGTCCGGGCGCGTGACGGTACAACTGAGCCGTCTGTTTCGCGTGCTGCGCGCGCTCCGGATCCGGGTCTCCGTCTCCTTGGACCTCACCGACACGACGACCCAGAGCCCTGCCGAGGAGAGCGGCCCTGCCCATGCCACTCGATGAGCTCATCGTGTGTCTCGGCGCGGAGCGCATAGGGACCATTGTCCGCTCCCGAGCCGACCGGCGTTCCGTCGTGTTCACCTGGGACTCCGCCGCACGAAACGAATCGATCCGGCTCAGCGAGGGCTTCGCCGCTGTCCCTGGCCTTGCCCCCGATCAGCGACTCGTCTCCCGATTCTTCGGCGGCTACCTTCCCGAAGGCAGTCAACGGCTGGCGATGGCCGAGCAGCGCGGTATCCGGCAGGATGATCTGTTCGGCTTCCTTCGCGAATACGGCGGATCCCTCGCCGGAGCTCTCTCCTTCCGTCAGCGAGACGAGCAGCCCACATACGCGGAGCTCTCGCCCTCGGCACTGAATCGCGCCCTCAAGGAAGCCATCGGGAAGCGCAATCAAGGCACCCGGGACGACAGCCGCTCGATGATTCCCGGGTTTCAGCCGAAGGTCCTCGTCGCGCGCTTCGGTTCGGGAGGGTGGATGCTGCCGCACGGCAGCGCCCATTCGACACATATCCTGAAGCCGGCGCGGCCGAACGAGGAGAGTCGGATCCTCGATGAGCACTTCGCACATGAACTCGCTCGCTCAGCAGGGCTCTCGTCCTACGGCAGCGAGATCCGCAAGGCGGGCTCCACGCGCTACCTTGCGATCGAACGATATGACCGCGAGGTGCAGGGCGACCAGGTCGTCGCCCTGCACCAGGAGGATGCGGCGCAGGCGATGGCACTCGACTGGGTCGACGACACGGCGAAGTTCCAGGATCCTGGGCACCCTCGAAATCCGCAGCGCGCGAGCGCGTACCGCGTTGCAGAAGTCGTCGCGGGCCTCGACGAGGAGCCGCTCACGGCCTGGTTGCGCCAGCTGACGTTCCGCGTCGCCATCGGGGACAACGACGGCCACGCGAAGAACGTCGGCATCATCCACAGACAGGGCACCGATGACGTGAGCGACCTGTACGACGCGGTTCCCAACCTGTTCCAGGCCGGACGCGTCGATTGGACCCTTGCTTTCGCCGTGGACGGCCAGTTCGATCATCGGAAGCTGACCGCCGAACATCTGATCCGCGAGGCGCGCTCCTGGGGCATGCGCGAACGCGACGCCGAGTCCACGGTGCGGCAGACTCTGGCCGCGGTGGCGG
The DNA here is from genome assembly GCF_039541635.1 of Microbacterium panaciterrae. Taxonomy (NCBI): domain Bacteria; kingdom Bacillati; phylum Actinomycetota; class Actinomycetes; order Micrococcales; family Microbacteriaceae; genus Microbacterium; species Microbacterium panaciterrae. The sequence goes on along the minus strand of NZ_BAABGP010000014.1, from coordinate 66,903 downwards.
ATGGACTTGCCCATGTGAGCCCGCACCCTGACGCCACACCGCGCGTCGCCGAAGCGGTCGGACACTACGTCGCCCGGTTGCGCGAGGGATCGATGATCGGCCAGTTCACCCGCTGAATCCGGATCCGCGAGCGCGGCGCATCAGGCGTCGAGCTCGCGGCGGTTCCTGGTCTGCTCGGCCCGCGCGGCGAGCAGCGCATCGGCCGGATATCCGACCTCGGTGAGAGTCAGGCCGCGCGCGGCGAGCACCTTGAACTCGCTCGTGCGGGTGAGCTCGTCGCGGAGCCGGCCGAGATCGGCGATCTCGAGGCGCCCCTCCCCCACGGCCGCGCAGGCGCCCACGAGTGCGCGCACCATGCTGTGGCAGAACGCGTCGGCCTTCACCTCGGCGACGAGCACACCGGTGGCGTCGCGCGTCCAGCGGTAGTCGAGCAGGGTGCGGATCGTCGTCGCCTCCTCACGCGCCTTGCAGTAGGCGGCGAAGTCGTGCAGCCCGATCAGCGTCTGGGCCGCCTCGTCCATCGCGGCCTCGTCGAGCGTGCCGCGGATCGTCGTGGTGTCGTGGCGGAGCAGCGGATCGTATCCGGCACGGTCGTCGGCGAGCCGGTAGCGGTAGCGCCGCCACACCGCGGAGAACCGGGCGTCGAACCCCTCGGGCGCGAGCGAGGTGCGGGTGACTATGACGTCAGGATACTGCCCGAGCACGCCGTTGATCCGGCGGGCGAGGGCTCGGGCCGGGACGGCCGAGCCCGCCTCTCCCGCCGCGTGGCCTCCGGCGGCCGCACGCCCGTTGCGCGACGCCACCCGCGCCCACTGCTGCTCGTCCAGGTCGACGTGCGCCACCTGACCGGTCGCGTGCACGCCCGCGTCGGTGCGCCCCGCGACGACGAACTGCACCTCCGAGCCGACGATCCGCGCCAGCGCCGCCTCGAGCGTGCCCTGCACCGTGCGCAGCGTCGGCTGCCGCGCCCACCCCCGGAAGTGGGTGCCGTCGTAGGCGATGTCGAGACGGATGCGCACGGGTCCAGGCTACCCGGGACGGATCCGCCGCCTCACGCCGCCCTCACGCCGCCGGCCGCCGCGCGTCTGCGACCCCAGGCGTGCCGGCCAGCCACGCACACCCCTGGGACGCGGTGCCCTCTTGTGCGACACTGAACCTCAAGCGACGGCGGCGCCCGACCGCAGCGCGACCGCGATCGAAGGAGATCCCATGGTCAGCAGCACCTTCCCGGACGTGGAGATCCCCGACGTCTCCGTGCACGAGTACCTGTTCGGCGACCTGGCCGAGCACGACCTGGATCGGGTCGCCCTCATCGACGGCATGAGCGGAGCGGAGACCACGTACCGCCAGCTCGTCGGGCAGATCGACCTCGTCGCCGGAGCGCTCGCCGCGCGCGGCATCGGCGTCGGCGACGCCGTGGGCCTGCTCTGCCCGAACGTGCCGGCCTTCGCGAGCGTGTTCCACGGGATCCTCCGCGCCGGGGCCACCGCCACGACGATCAACGCGCTCTACACCGCCGACGAGATCGAGAACCAGCTCCGCGACGCCTCGGCGTACTGGCTCATCACGGTCAGCCCGCTGCTGCCGCAGGCGCAGGCCGCGGCCGACGCGCTCGGACTGCCCGCCGACCAGCTCATCGTGCTCGACGGCGCCGAGGGCCACCCGTCGATGCGCGATCTGCTCTCCGAGGGGCATCACGCGCCGGTGATCACCTTCGACCCGGCCACGCACGTCGCCGTACTGCCCTACTCCTCGGGCACGACGGGGCGCCCCAAGGGCGTCATGCTCACGCACCGCAACCTCGTCGCCAATGTCGTGCAGAGCACGATCTCGATCGAGTTCACGGACGAGGATCGGATCCTCGCGGTGCTGCCGTTCTTCCACATCTACGGCATGACCGTGCTGCTGAACCTCGCGGTGCGCCTGCGCGCCACGCTCGTCACGATGCCGAAGTTCGATCTGGTCGAGTTCCTGCGCATCGTGGCGGAGCAGCGCACCAGCTGGCTGTTCATCGCACCTCCGATCGCGGTCGCGCTCGCCAAGCATCCGCTGGTCGCGCAGTACGACATGAGCGCGGTCAAGGTCGTGTTCTCCGGTGCGGCGCCCCTCGACGGAGCCCTCGCCCACGCTGTCGCCGAGCGGCTGGACTGCATCGTGCGGCAGGGATACGGCATGACCGAGACCAGCCCCGTGACGCACACGATCCCGGTCGAGCGCGACGACATCGACCTCTCCTCGGTCGGACTGCTGATCCCGAACACCGAGGCGCGGCTGCTCGCCGAGGACGGATCCGACGTCGCTGTTCCCGCGGGGGGCGCGAGCGATCCTGGCGAGCTGCTGATCCGCGGACCGCAGGTCATGAAGGGGTACCTGAACCGTCCCGACGCGACCGCCGACATGCTCGACACCGACGGCTGGCTGCACACCGGCGACGTCGCGACGATGACCGCGGGAGGCGTCTTCCGGATCGTTGACCGGCTCAAGGAGCTCATCAAGTACAAGGGCTACCAGGTCGCGCCCGCCGTGCTCGAGGCCGTGCTGCTGGAGCATCCGGCGATCGCCGACGCGGCCGTGATCGGCGCTCCCGACGAGGACGGTCAGGAGGTGCCGAAGGCGTTCGTGGTGCTGCAGCCCGGCGTCGAGCTCGACGCCGAGGGCGTCAAAGCGCATGTCGCGGCCCACGTCGCGCCGCACGAGAAGGTGCGCATCGTGGAGTTCATCGACCGGATCCCGAAGTCCAGCTCCGGCAAGATCCTGCGCAAGGATCTCCGCGCCCGGCCGCAGGGCTGAGCCCGCCGCGGGGGTGAGCCCGCCCCGCCCCCGCGAGAAACCACTTCTGGCATGAGACACCACACCTGCAGTGGTGTCTCATGCAGGATCTGGTTTCTCGCGTCCTGGACGCCGAGCCGGGCTCAGTCCGCGGGCGAGACCGGCGCCGGCTTCGGCGTGCGGCGGAAGACGACGTAGTGGTACAGGAAGAACCGCACCACGACGATGATCGCGATGCTCGCCAGGTTGACGATGTTCACCAGGGCGGGGCCCGGCGCGCGTCCGGTGGAGCCCTGCACGAGCTCGGCGCCCAGCCAGACGATGCCCGCCCCGAGCCCGGTGCAGATCAGGTTCACCGCGAGGAACAGCAGGATCTCTGCGACGCGGCCGCGGCGATCCCGATCCTTGAACGCCCACTCCCGGTTGCCGATGTAGGCGTTGATCAGGGCGACCAGCGACGCGGCGATCTTGGCGACGACGAGGTTCCACCCGAAGGCGTAGACGAAGAGGTTGAACGCGCCGACCTCGATGAGGGTGCTGAGCCCGCCGACGATGAGGAAGCGGGTGCCGACCCCGGCGAGACGGCGCAACCGGGAACGGCGATCCATAGCCCCACTAGACTACCCGGGGAACGCCCGGCCGGGACGCGTCCACCCCTGACAGCTGAGGTTTCTGAGTGCAGTACGCCCATCTCGCCGTCGTGATGCCGGCTTACAACGAAGCCGAGGGCATCCGCGGTTTCATCGATGAGATCCGCTCCGCGGTCGCCCCGCTCGCCGAGCGCGTGACGTTCGTGGTCGCCGATGACCGGTCCACCGACGGCACACCTGCCGCTCTCGCCGACGCGGACGATGTGCGCGTCGAGACGCAGCCCGCCAACCGCGGGCACGGTCCGACCGCCCTCGCCGCCTACCGGGCCGGCCTCGCCCTCGACCCCGACGCCCTCCTGCACGTCGACGGCGACGGACAGTTCCTCGGATCCGAGATCGCCGCGGCCGTGCGCGCCCTCGCCTCCACGGGCGCGGACGTCGTGCACGGCGTCCGCCGGGACCGCACCGACGCCTGGTACCGGCGCGTGCTCACGGCGTGCGTGCGTCTGCTGATCGCCGCCGCCGTCGGCCACGGGATCCCGGACGTGAACACCCCGCTGCGCGTGTACCGGCCCGATGTCGTGCGCATGCTCGTGGGCGCGGTGCCGAGCGACGCGCTGGTGCCGCACGTGCACTTCTCGCTCGCCGAGGTGCGCGCGGGGCTGTCCGTGCGCTATCTGCACGTGCGCAGCATCCCGCGGCGTGGAGCATCGGCGACCGGGACCATGTGGGGCAAGGTCTCCCGCCCGTCCCTGCCGCCGAAAAAGCTCGTGCTGTTCGCCCTGCACGCTCTCGGCGAGGTGTGGCGCTGGTCGCTGCGCCCCGGCGCTCCCCTGCGCGGCGTCGAGTACACGATCGAGTCGGACGCCGGGCCGGGGGCGCCTGGGCCCGCGTCGCCCTCGCCCGCCGGGCCCGCGTCGTCATGAGCCGGCGCCTCGCCGGAGCCCTGTTCTGGATCCTGCTCGCCGCCCTGCTGGCCGCGAACGCGATCGTGATGTGGCACAGCCTCATCGTGCTGCGGTTCTGGGAGGACGAGGCGTTCAACCTGACCGTGCCGCGCAACCTGCTCGCGGGCCTCGGCTACACGAGCGACGGGACCCTGTCGGGATCCACGCTGACGCCGTTCGATCCGCGGATCTCCACCGGACCCGTCGTGCTGCTCCCCGTCGCCGCCGTGCTGGCCACCGGGATCGACCCGGTGATCGGCGCGCGCCTCGTGCCCCTCGCGTACTGGGTGCTGCTGCTCGCTGGTCTCGGGATCCTCGGCCGCCGCCTCGCGGGACCGTTCGGCGCACTGCTCGCGGTCGCCCTGCCGCTGGCGTTCAACACGGCGGGGAGCGTCTCGCCGATCCAGGGTCCGGCGGATCTGCTGGGCGAGACCGCTGCCGCGGCGTGGATCGCGTGGGCGCTCATCGTGCTGCGCCGCCGCGCGTGGCTGGCAGGTCTCCTGCTCGGGCTCGCCGTGCAGGCCAAGCTGATCGCGCTGCTCGCGCTGCCCGCGTTCGCCGTGGCGCTGTTCCTGCTCACCCCGCCGGGGCCGTTCCGCGTGCGGCTGGTCGCGACGCTGCGCCGCGGGATCCTGCCGCTCGTGCTCGTTGCCGCCCCCACAGTGCTGATGGAGCTGGCCGCGCTGGTCTCGCTCGGCCCCTCCGGGTACGCCCGGCACGTGCGGTCGCTCGGAGGGTTCCTGCTCAGCGGCGGCCAGCACTTTGCGCCGACGACCGTCCCGGAGAAGCTCGGCACGCTCGCGGGCGCCTGGTTCGTGCCGTGGTGGCTGGTCGCGATCGCCGCCGTGCTCGCGGCCATCGTCATCGGGCTCGCCGCGTTCGGGGGGCGGGATCGCGGGCCGTGGCGGGAACGGACGCGGGATCGGTGGCGGGATCGGGATCCGCAGCTCGTCGCACTCGGGATCGGATCCGCCGTGGGGCTGCTCGCGTTCGTCGGCTGGTGGGCGCAGGCCGCCCAGCTGCCGCTCTGGGTGCGTCATCCCGCGGTGGGCGTGTTCGCGTTCGCGCCGATCCTCGCCGCCGTCGCCGTGCGCGCCGTGACGGCTTTGTGGCGTCGCCGAGCCCCCGGTGCTGGCCGCACCGCGGTTCGAGCGCTGACGGTGGTCTCCGCGGCCGCCCTGGTGCTCGTGGCGGGCGGCGGTGCCGGTGGTGATGCGCTGCGGGCGTTGAGCCCTCCGACAGCGCAGACGCTGGCGGAGCAGCGCACGGCTGCCGCGCCGATCGCCGCGTGGGTGCGCGAGAACCGCATCGAGTGGATCGCCGCCAAACCCTGGGGATCCCCCGTCTCGACGATCGTGCTCTCCGGCGCGCACGTCGGCCTCTTCGACGCCCCCGCGATGGAGCACACGCGCACCCTCGGCCCGGGCCCCTGCGCCGGCGCGCCTCTCGTCACGGCCCCCGACGCGGTCGTCTGCCCCGCCCCCTGAGGCGGTGGCGGCGCCCGCGGGCGCTCGCTCGCCCGCGCTGCCCGCGCGACCGCGGCCACCACCTCTGCTCGCCTGTCGCCAGATGCCCCTTCCTCGGCGCAGCAGCGGCATCTGGCGACAGGCGAACCGCGGTGCAAGGGGCTGTTAGCGTCTGGCGAGCGCCGCCGACACACAGCGCGGGATCGCGGTCTCCCGGTCATCGCCGCCGGCGTCCGCTCGCCTGTCGCCAGATGCCCCTTCCTCGTCGTAGCAGGGGCATCTGGCGACAGGCGAACCGCGGTGCAGGGGACCGGATCCGAGTCGTCCCCGTCAGCGCACCCTATGGCGTGCACCCACGGGGACGACTCGAAACGAGGGCGAACGCCACAACGACGAAGCCCGCCGCCCCACAGGGGGCGACGGGCTTCGAGCGATGAGACGTGCTTACTTGCCGGCCTCGACGAAACCGGCGGCCTCGGCGGCCTCCGCCGTGCGGAAGTACACCTCGGCGACGGTCTTCTCGTACCAGCGGCCATCCGGGCGGTGGAACTTCATCGAGTCCTTGTTGCCCTTGATGTCGAAGCCCTCGGGCGCGGAACCGTCCTCGAGCGGAGCGGCGGAATCCGCACCGAACTCAGCGGCCTCGGGAGCGGCGGCCTCAGCGGCAGCCTCGGCGACGGGAGCCTCGGCGGCCTCCTCGACGACCTCAGCAGCCGGCTCGGCCGGCGCGGCCTTCTCGGCCTTGGCGGCAGCAGGCTTCGCGGCGGCCTTCTTCACCTTGGGGGTGACGGGCTCGAGCACGAGCTCGATGACAGCCATGGGGGCGTTGTCGCCCTTGCGGTTGCCGACCTTCGTGATGCGGGTGTAGCCGCCCTCACGCTCGGCGACGAGCGGCGCGATCTCGGCGAACAGGATGTGCGTCGCCTCCTTGTTGCTGCGCAGGACCGTCAGCACGCGACGGCGTGCGTGCAGGTCACCGCGCTTGGCGAAGGTGACGAGGCGCTCGGCCAGCGGACGCAGGCGCTTGGCCTTGGTCTCGGTGGTCTTGATCGACTTGTGCACGAACAGCTGGGCGGCGAGGTTCGCGAGCAGCAGACGCTCGTGGGCCGGGCCGCCTCCGAGGCGGGGACCCTTGGTGGGCTTAGGCATTGTTCTTACTCCTGGATCGGAAAGGGTCGGGTATCAGAAGGACTCGTCTTCGGAGCCGCCGTAGAAGTGGGCGCCGTCGAAACCGGGCACCGAATCCTTCAGCGACAGGCCGAGCGAGACGAGCTTGTCGCGCACCTCGTCCACCGACTTCTGTCCGAAATTGCGGATGTTCATGAGCTGCGTCTCCGAGAGGGCGACGAGCTCGGACACCGTGTTGATGCCTTCGCGCTTGAGGCAGTTGTACGAGCGCACCGACAGATCGAGATCCTCGATCGGCATCGACAGCTCGTTGGAGAGGACGGCCTCGACCGGCGCGGGGCCGATCTCGATGCCCTCGGCCTCGACGTTCAGCTCGCGGGCGAGGCCGAACAGCTCGGTCAGCGTGCGACCGGCCGAAGCGACCGCGTCACGCGGGACGATCGAGTTCTTCGTCTCGACGTCCAGCACGAGCTTGTCGAAGTCAGTGCGCTCGCCGGCGCGGGTGGCGTCGACGCGGTAGCTGACCTTGAGCACGGGCGAGTAGATCGAGTCGATCGGCACCTGGCCGGCCTCGGCGTACTCGCTGCGGTTCTGCGATGCGGACACGTAGCCGCGGCCGCGCTCGATGGTGAGCTCGAGCTCGAACTTGGCGGTGTCGTTGAGCGTCGCGATGACCAGCTCGGGGTTGTGCACCTCGACACCGGCCGGAGCGGAGATGTCCGCCGCGGTGACCTCGCCGGCGCCCGTCTTGCGCAGGTACGCGGTGATGGGCTCGTCGCGCTCCGAGGAGACGACCAGCTGCTTGATGTTCAGGATGATCTCGGTGACATCCTCCTTCACACCGGGGATGGTGCTGAACTCGTGGAGGACGCCGTCGATGCGGACGCTCGTGACGGCCGCGCCGGGGATCGAGGAGAGCAGGCTGCGACGCAGCGCGTTGCCGATCGTGTATCCGAAACCGGGCTCGAGCGGCTCGATGACGAACCGGCTGCGGTTCTCGGAGATCTTTTCCTCGGTGAGAGTGGGACGCTGTGCGATGAGCACTGTGTGTTCCTTTCGATCACGTGCCCGCTATTTGACACGTGTGGGTGAGGTCTTGAGTTGTGGGAAGAACGCGGGCGAGGATCCCCGGTCTGGAGCGACCGGGGATCCTCAGAAAGCGTCAGACGCGGCGGCGCTTCGGCGGACGGCAGCCGTTGTGCGCCTGCGGCGTCACATCCTGGATCGAGCCCACCTCGAGGCCGGCGGCCTGCAGCGAGCGGATCGCGGTCTCGCGGCCGGATCCCGGACCCTTCACGAAGACGTCGACCTTCTTGACACCGTGCTCCTGCGCCTGGCGGGCGGCGGACTCCGCGGCCATGCCGGCGGCGTACGGCGTCGACTTGCGCGAGCCCTTGAAGCCCACGCCACCGGACGAGGCCCAGCTGATGACAGCGCCGGACGGGTCGGTGATCGAGACGATGGTGTTGTTGAACGTCGACTTGATGTGGGCCTGGCCCAGCGCGATGTTCTTCTTTTCCTTGCGGCGCGGCTTGCGCGCGGCGGCCTTGGGTGCAGCCATGAAAGTGTTCTCCTATTCCCTGGCCGCTTAGCGGGCCTTCTTCTTGCCGGCGACGGTGCGCTTGGGGCCCTTGCGGGTGCGCGCGTTGGTCTTGGTGCGCTGACCGCGGACCGGCAGGCCGCGACGGTGACGGATGCCCTCGTAGGAGCCGATCTCGACCTTGCGGCGGATGTCGGCGGCGACCTCACGGCGGAGGTCACCCTCCACCTTGTAGGTGCCTTCGATGTGGTCGCGGAGAGCGACGAGCTGGTCGTCGGTGAGGTCCTTGACGCGGATCGACTCGTCGATCTCGGTGGCCTTGAGGATCTCGACGGAACGAGTGCTGCCAATGCCGTAGATGTACGTGAGGGCGATCACCACGCGCTTGTCGCGCGGGATGTCGACGCCGGCAAGACGTGCCATGCGGTAACTCCTGGAGTTGTTGTGGAGGTGTGGAGCAGGATCGGTGCCCGGGCCTCCGCCCGAGGTGTCCCCCTTGTGGGTTCTGATCCTGCCGTTGTGTGTTGAGTTATGAACGTGCGAGAGCGCCGGGCCGGAGCCCGGACCTCAGCCCTGGCGCTGCTTGTGGCGCGGGTTGCTCTTGCAGATCACCATGACGCGGCCGTGGCGGCGGATCACCTTGCAGTGATCGCAGATCGGCTTGACGCTGGGGTTGACCTTCATGTTGTTTCCTTATCGCTGTCTTCACCGGGCAGGCGCGAACGCCTGGGGTGTTACTTCTCGACCGGCCTAGCGGTAGCGGTAGACGATGCGCCCGCGGGTGAGGTCGTAGGGCGAGAGCTCCACGACGACACGGTCCTCGGGGATGATGCGGATGTAGTTCTGCCGCATCTTGCCGGAGATCGTTGCAAGGACCTTGTGTCCGTTGCTCAGCTCAACGCGGAACATCGCGTTGGGGAGCGCCTCGGAAATCACGCCCTCGATCTCGATGACACCGTCTTTCTTAGCCATAGCCTCGCTGACGCTTCTGCAGACCGGTCGATCTGCGGTGGTTGGGTGGTGTGGTGCTCGCGGGTCCGGACACGCCGGACCAAGGCGCAAAGCACCAAGGATCTATGGTAGTCCGGATCCGCGGTTCGGGCAAATGCTGCCCGCACGGCTCACTGTCCGGGCTGGATGCCGTTCTTGGTGAGGATCGCCGTCAGCTTCGCAAGGTCGGTGGCCTTGGTCAGATCCAGGCGTGCGCCGTTGACCTCGACCGTCGGCGTCCCCGTGATCTGGTGGGCGGTAGCCTGCGCGGTCGGGTACTTGAAGTACGTCTGCTTGGTGATGCAATCGGCGGCCTTGTCGGCGCCGGACTGCTTCGCGTAGTCGACGAGCTGCGCATCGGTCAGCCCCGTGGAGTTCTCCGCAGGCTGGTTGGCGAACAGCGTGTTCAGGTAGTCGAGGAAGCTGCTCGGCTTGGACTGCGCCACGCAGTACGCCGAGCCGCCGGAGCGCGAGGAGTAGTTCGTGCCCTGCGAGAGACGGTCCAGGATCGCGATCGGGTGGTACTCGAGCGTGATCTTGTTGTCCTTCGCGAGCTTCTGCAGGTCGGCGCCGTACGCCGTCTCGAAGTTCTTGCAGACCGGGCATTGGAAGTCGACGAACAGCGTGACCTTGTCCGTTCCGGTGCCTGTGGTGATCGCCCCGGTGTCGGAGTTGATGATCGAACCCTTCGGCGCAGCGCCCGGGTCGGTCGCCTTGTTGTTCATCCACACCACCACGCCGACCAGCGCGATCAGCACGACGACGACGGCGGCGGTGATTCCGATGACGAACCCGCTGGTCCTGCCCTTGGCAGTGGCCATTGCACTTCCATTCTCTCGGGACCCGCAACGCGGATCCTGTTCAGCTGCGTGCACCTATTCTGCCCTGTCCCGGCTTTGAGCCCCGTGCGAGGTTCGCCCGGCCGCCGCCGCGACCCGGCCGCCGCCGCGAGAAACCACTTCTAGCATGAGACACCACGTCTGCAGTGGTGTCTCACGGCGGATCTGGTTTTTCGCTGGCCGGGCCGGGCCACGCCGGGCGCCCGCCCCCAGTCGGCGCGCGCTTGGTCCGCACAACGCGGGGGTGCTGCGAGTTCTGCACGACTCCTGCACGCGCCACCGCGCCGCTATCGTGGGGCGGGCATCATGCGGGAATGCCCCTCCTCCTCTCCGACCGCGCGGTGCTCGCCTCTCCCCTGCCGCTGGTGACGGCCCGTGAAGCGCGCCTGTGCGGGATCCGTCTCGATCCCGCTGGGCACGTGCGGGTGCGTTCCGGGATCTACGTCCCGCGCCGCGCCTACCTCGCGCTGCGGCCGTGGCAGCGGTACGCGGTGCGCGTGCACGCGTTCGCGAGGGCGCATCCCGACGCAGTGCTGTGCCTGGAATCTGCGGCCGTCGTGCACGGGCTGCCATCGTTCGGCGAGGCGCGCGACATCCACGTGTACGACCCGGCGCGCACGCGATCCCGGCGGTTCGGCGACGTGTGCGTGCACACCAGCGCAGACGGGCGCGCGGTCGAGCGCCACGGCGCGATCTTGGTGACTGCACTGCCGGACACCGTGATCGATCTCCTCCGCGTCGTGCCGCCTGCACAGGCCCTCGCGATCGTCGACGCCTCCATCTCGCCCGCGCAGGGAGGCGGATCCACCCTGACCCAGTTGCAGGACCTGGGATCCGCGCAATGCAACGGGCGGGGATCCGCTCGGCTGAGCTGGGCGTGGTCGCGCGCCGACCCGCGCGCGGAGTCCCCTGCGGAGAGCCTCAGCCGTGCCGTGATCGAGTGGCGCGGATACGAGGAGCCGGAGCTGCAGCGCACGTTCCACTACGAGGGCGCTCTGGACCGCGTCGACTTCCACTTCCGCTCGGCACGTGCCATCGGCGAGGCGGACGGTTGGGGCAAGTACCAGCTGGACGAACCGGAGAAGGCCGCCGAACGCCTCCGTGGCGAGAAGCGCCGCGAAGACCGGCTGCGGCGGCACGGGCATCCGTTCGCGCGCTGGGAACTCGGTGACGTCTGGCGGGTCACGCCCCTCGAGCGGGCGCTGAATGCGGCGCAGGTCTCCGTGGTGGCGGCACGTCAGAACGCCATGCTCGCCACGCTGCGACATCGACCTCGGGAGGTATCCTCGTCGCGCGAGAAACCACGCCTCTCCGCCGAGGAACCACGTCTCTCCGCCGAGAAGCCAGATCGCGCATGAGACACCACGTCAGGAGTGGTGTCTCATGCAGGAAATGGTTTCCCGCGCCGGCTGCCGGACCTGCGCGCTGAGGCTGCGCGCCCCTACGCCACGCCCTACGTCACCGGCGCCTGCTACGCCACGGGCACCGGCACGATGCCGAAGGGGGCGAGGCCGGCCTGGCCGCCGTCCTCGGCGGTCAGGACCCAGATGCCTCCGTCGTGCAGGGCGACGCTGTGCTCCCAGTGCGAGCCGTCGGATCCGTCGATCGTGGAGACGGTCCAGTCGTCGTCCTCGACGTAGGTGCGGTCCGATCCGGCGGTGACCATCGGCTCGATCGCGAGCACGAGCCCCGGGCGCACCTCTGCGCCCCGGTCGGGCGTGCGGTAGTTGAACAGGCTCGGCGCCTCGTGCATCTTGCGGCCGATGCCGTGGCCGACGTATTCGCGCAGGATCCCGTAGTTCGGCGCCACCGCGCTCGCCCCCGCGCCGAGGATGTGATCCTCGATCGCGGCGCTGATGTCGCCCAGATGGGTCGCGGTGGCCATCGCGGCGATGCCGGCCCACATCGACCCCTCGGTCACGTCCGACAGCGCGGTGCGTGCGGCGACCAGCGCGGGCTGGGACGGATCCGGCACGACCATCGTGAACGCGCTGTCGCCGTTCCAGCCGCGGAACTGCGCGCCGCCGTCGACCGAGACGATGTCGCCGGGGTGCAGCACGCGCGATCCGGGGATCCCGTGCACGACCTGGTCGTTCACGGAGATGCAGGTGGTGTGGCGGTAGCCGCGCACAAGTTTGAAGTTGGATTCGGCGCCGCGATCCACGATCACGCGATCGGCTATCGCGTCGAGCTCCCCCGTGGTGATGCCCGGTCGCACCGCCGCGCGCACCGCGGTCAGCGCCGCGGCCGTGATCCGCCCCGGCTCGACCATGGCCTCGAGCTGGGCGCGACTCTTGTAGATCGAGCGGCGGAAGGCCACGTCAGACCGCAGCCGTGCCCACGAGCCCGCGCGCCGCGAGTGCCAGGAAGACGCGCTCGGTGATCTCGTCGAGGTCGCCGACGCCGTCGATCCGGTCGACGATGCCCTTCGCGCCGTAGGCCTCCAGGATCGGCGCCGTCTGGCCCTCGTAGATGTCCAGACGGTGCGCGATGGCCTCGGGGGTGTCGTCGGCGCGGCCCTGCTCCGCCGAACGCCGCTCCAGACGCGCGAGGACCTCGGCACGCGGCACGTCCAGCAGGATCACGGCGTCGAGCGACGAATCCGACTCGGCCAGGAACGCGTCCAGGTTCTTCACCTGTGCGGCGTTGCGCGGGTACCCGTCGAGCAGGAAGCCGTCAGCCGCGTCCGGCTGCGACAGCCGGTCGCGCACCAGGGCTCCGGTCAGCTCGTCGGAGACCAGGTCACCCGCGTCGAGGATCGCGGTGACCTGCTTGCCGAGGTCGGTGCCTGCCTTGATGTTGGCCCGGAAGATGTCGCCTGTCGAGACGACGGGGATCCCGTACGCCTCGGCGATCCGCACGCCCTGCGTGCCCTTGCCGGAACCCTGAGGTCCGACGATGAGAAGGCGTGCAGAGGTCTGTGCGGATGCCGTCATCGGAGAAGCCCTTCGTAATGCCGTTGCTGCAGTTGTGCGTCGATCTGCTTGACCGTCTCCAGCCCGACGCCGACGATGATGAGGATCGAGGCGCCGCCGAACGGGAAGTTCTGGTTCGCACCCACGGTCGCCAGGGCGATCAGCGGGATGAGGGCGATCAGTCCGAGGTAGAGGGATCCCGGCAGCGTGATGCGCGTCAGCACGTAGTCGAGGTACTCGGCCGTCGGACGCCCCGCACGGATGCCGGGGATGAAGCCGCCGTACTTCTTCATGTTGTCGGCGACCTCGACCGGGTTGAACGTGATCGCGACGTAGAAGTAGGTGAACCCGATGATCAGCAGGAAGTACGTGAGCATGTAGACCGGGTGGTCGCCCTTGACGAAGTACGTCATGATCCAGGTCGCCCACGCCGGCGGCGTCTTGCCGTCCTGCGGGATGTTGAACTGCGCGACCAGCATCGGGATGTACAGCAGCGACGAGGCGAAGATGACCGGGATCACGCCCGCCATGTTCACCTTGATCGGGATGTACGTGTTGGTGCCGCCGTAGGTGCGGCGGCCGACCATCCGCTTCGCGTACTGCACCGGGATCCGGCGCTGCGACTGCTCGATGAACACCACGAGCGTCATCACGATGATGCCGATCGCCAGCACCAGCAGGAAGACCTCGAAGCCCTTCGTCTGCCAGATGCTCCACATCGCGCCGGGGAAGGTCGCGGCGATCGAGGTGAAGATCAGCAGCGACATGCCGTTGCCGATGCCCTTCTCTGTGACGAGCTCGGCGAACCACATGATGAGGCCGGTGCCGGCGGTCAGGGTGACGATCATGAGCAGCTGCGCCCACCACACGTCGTTCGTGAGCAGCTGCTTGCAGGCGGCGACGCTTGTCTGGCCGAACAGCTGGCCGCTGCGCGCGACGGTGACGAGAGTCGTGGACTGCAGCAGTGCGAGCGCGATCGTGAGGTAGCGCGTGTACTGCGTCAGCCGGGCCTGGCCGGCCTGGCCCTCTTTGTGCAGGGTCTCGAAGTGCGGGATCACGACGCGCAGCAGCTGGGTGATGATCGTCGCGGTGATGTAGGGCATCACACCGAGGGCGAAGATCGACAGCTTCAGCAGAGCGCCGCCGGAGAACAGGTTGACGAGCCCGAGCAGGCCGGCCGTGCCGCTGTTGGACGCCAGGCACTCCGTCACGTTCGGAAAACTCACGAAGGGTGCCGGGATCGTGGATCCGAGACGGTAGATGGCGATGATCGCGATCGTGAAGCCGATCTTGCGACGCAGATCCGGCGTGCGGAAGATCCGCGCGATGGCGCTGAACAAAAGCTTGCCTCCTGAAGGGGTCGACCGTCTGAAAACAGGACAGTCCTGACCCAGGGTAACGCAAGAGGGGCCGGAGAAAATCTCCGGCCCCTCATGACGGGTATTACTTGATGGATCCGCCCGCGGCGACGATCTTCTGCTCGGCGGAGCTGGAGACCTTGTCGACGGACACGGTCAGCGCCACGGCGATGTCGCCGTTGCCCAGGACCTTGACCTTCTCGTTCTTGCGGACCGCGCCCTTGGCCACGAGGTCGGCGATGGTGACATCGCCCCCCTTCGGGTAGAGCTCGGCGAGCTTCTCCAGGTTCACGACCTGGTACTCGACGCGGAACGGGTTCTTGAACCCGCGCAGCTTCGGGGTGCGCATGTGCAGCGGCATCTGCCCACCCTCGAAGCCGACGCGAACGGTGTTGCGGGCCTTGGTGCCCTTGGTGCCGCGACCGGCGGTCTTGCCCTTGGAACCCTCACCGCGACCGACACGGGTCTTCGCGGTGTTGGCGCCGGGGACCGGACGCAGGTGGTGCACCTTCAGGACGCCGGGACGGGAGACCGGAGCCTCCGCAGCCTTGGCGGCCGGCTTCTTGGCGGCGGTCTTCGTCGCCGCCTCCTTCTTCTCAGCCATTAGTCGATCTCCTCAACCTTGACGAGGTGAGCGACCGCGCGGACGTAGCCGCGGGTCTGTGCGTCGTCGGGACGGACGACCGAGTCGCCGATCCGCTTGAGGCCGAGGGAACGCAGCGTGTCGCGCTGGTTCTGCTTCTCACTCACCTTGGACTTGACCTGCGTGACCTTGAGGCGCGCAGCCATCAGGCACCTGCCTTCTGCGCAGCGATGGCCTCGGCCTCTGCGCGGACGAGACGCGCCGGGGCGACCTGGTCGAACTCGAGGCCACGACGTGCGGCGACCGCACGGGGCTCCTCGAGCTGCTTCAGGGCGGCCACCGTCGCGTGCACGATGTTGATCGTGTTCGACGAGCCGAGCGACTTCGACAGCACGTCGTGGATCCCGGCGCACTCGAGCACGGCGCGGACCGGACCACCGGCGATGACACCGGTACCGGCGGCAGCCGGACGCAGCAGCACGACGCCGGCAGCGGCCTCGCCCTGCACCGGGTGCGGGATGGTCGACGCGGAGCGCGGCACGCGGAAGAAGTTGCGCTTGGCCTCCTCGACACCCTTCGAGATGGCGAGGGGAACCTCACGGGCCTTGCCGTAGCCGACGCCCACGAGACCGTTGCCGTCACCCACCACGACGAGCGCGGTGAAGCTGAAGCGACGGCCGCCCTTGACGACCTTCGACACGCGGTTGATGGTCACGACGCGCTCGAGGAACTGGTTGTCCCCACGGTCACGCGAGTTGCGGTCGCGGCCGCCCTGGCCACGGTCACGGCCTCCGCGACCGCCCCGGCGCTCTTCGCGCTGGGGAGCCTCGGTACCGGCCGCGTTCTCGGCGGCGGGAGCCGTCTCGGTCACTTCGTTCTCCTTGATGTCACTCACAGTGCCAGCCCCCCTTCACGGGCGCCATCGGCGATGGCCGCGACGCGACCGGCGTACCGGTTGCCACCACGGTCGAACACGGCCTCAGAGACGCCGGCGAGCTTCGCACGCTCGGCGACGAGCTCGCCGACCTTGCGGGCCTTGGCGGTCTTGTCACCGTCGAACGCACGCAGGTCGTTCTCGAGGGTGGAGGCGCTGGCCACGGTGCGGCCCTTGCTGTCGTCCACGAGCTGCACGAAGACGTGACGGGCAGAGCGGGTGACGACGAGGCGCGGACGCGCCTCGGTGCCCTGGATCTTCTTGCGAAGACGGGCGTGACGACGCGAACGAGCGTCGGACTTCGAGGTGATAGCCATGGTTACTTACCACTCTTTCCGGCCTTGCGACGCACGACCTCGCCGGCGTAGCGCACGCCCTTGCCCTTGTACGGCTCGGGCTTGCGGATCTTGCGGATGTTCGCAGCCGCCTCGCCGACGGCCTGCTTCGAGATGCCGCTGATGGTGAGCTTGTTGTTGCCCTCGACCGTCAGGGTGATGCCGGCGGGCGGGTCGATCAGGACCGGGTGCGAGAAGCCGAGGGCGAACTCGACCGAGCTGCCCTTCTGCTGCACGCGGTAACCGGTGCCGACGACCTCGAGGCCCTTGGTGTAGCCCTCGGTCACGCCGATGATGTCGTTGTTGATGAGGGTGCGGGTGAGGCCGTGCAGCGAACGCGAAGCGCGCTCGTCGTCCGGGCGGGTGACCAGAACCTGGCCCTCCTCGACCGACACCTCGATGGGAGAGGCCACGGTGAGCGCGAGCTCACCCTTGGGGCCCTTCACCGAAACCTCGCGGCCGTCGACCGAAACGGTCACGCCTGCGGGGATCACGATGGGAAGTCGTCCAATACGCGACATGTCAGATCACCACACGTAGGCGAGAACTTCTCCGCCCACGCCCTTCTGCTCTGCCTGCCGGTCGGTCAGCAGACCGGAGGAGGTGGACAGGATCGCGACGCCGAGGCCGCCGAGCACCTTGGGGAGCTCCGTCGACTTCGCGTACACGCGGAGGCCGGGCTTCGAGACGCGCTTGATGCCGGCGATCGACCGCTCGCGGTTCGGGCCGTACTTCAGCTCGATCGTGAGGTTCTTTCCGACGCGGGCGTCAGCGACCTCCCAACCGGCGATGTAGCCCTCCTGCTGGAGGATCGCGGCGATGTGGGTCTTGAGCTTGCTCGACGGCAGGGTCACGGAATCGTGATGCGCCGAGTTCGCGTTGCGCAGACGGGTCAGCAGATCTGCGACCGGGTCTGTCATCGTCATAGTTGTCTTCTTTCGTTCATGAGGTTCCGGCTGCCGTTACACGGCAGACGGCCTGCGATGAGCACGCAATTTTCTATTGTACGTGACGTGCGACACGCCCGAAGACCGGATCCCCAGGGCGAACCCGGGGATCCGGTCTTCAGAACATGGTCTTACGCCTGCGCGTCGGCGGGCTTGAAGGGGAAGCCGAGGTGGCGCAGGAGTGCGCGGCCCTCGTCGTCGCTCTTCGCCGTGGTGACGACGGTGATGTCGAAACCGCGGACCCGGTCGATGCGGTCCTGGTCGATCTCGTGGAACACGCTCTGCTCCGTGAGGCCGAAGGTGTAGTTGCCGTTGCCGTCGAACTGCTTGCTGCTCAGGCCGCGGAAGTCGCGGATGCGCGGCAGTGCGAGGTTCACGAGGCGGTCCACGAACTCCCAGGCGCGGTCACCGCGGAGGGTGACGTGCGCGCCGATGGGCTGTCCCTCGCGCAGCTTGAACTGCGCGATCGACTTGCGGGCCTTCGTGACGATCGGCTTCTGGCCGGTGATCTTGGTGAGGTCGTCGACCGCACCATCGATCACCTTGGAGTCGCGCGCCGCTTCACCGACACCGGTGTTGACGACGACCTTGACGAGGCCGGGGATCTGCATGACGTTCTCGTAGCCGAACTCGTCCTGCAGGGCCTTCTTGATCTCGTTGTTGTACTTCGCCTTCAGGCGGGGCTGCACCTTGACAGCACCCGCAGCGTCAGTAGCCGCCATCAGAGGTCCTTACCGCTCTTCTTCGCGTAGCGCACGCGGACCGTGCGCTTCACGCCGTCCTTGACCTGCTCCTCGACGCGGTGACCGACACGGGTCGGCTTCTTCGTCTCGGGGTCGACCAGGGCGACGTTCGAGATGTGGATGGGAGCCTCGATGGTCTCGATGCCGCCCGTCTTGGTGCCGCGCTGCGTCTGGCCGACGCGGCTGTGCTTCGTGGCGTAGTTCACGCCCTCGACGATGACGCGGTTCTGCTCGACGAGGATCTCGAGGACCTTGCCCTGCTTGCCGCGGTCGCCGCCCTTTTCCTGCTTGCGGCCGTTGATGACCTGAACCAGGTCACCCTTCTTGATGTTCGCCATGAGTTACAGCACCTCCGGGGCGAGCGAGACGATCTTCATGAACTTCTTGTCGCGAAGCTCACGACCGACCGGACCGAAGATGCGGGTGCCGCGGGGCTCCCCGTCGTTCTTCAGGATCACGGCGGCGTTCTCGTCGAACTTGATGTACGAGCCGTCGGGACGGCGGGTCTGCTTCACGGTGCGGACGATGACGGCCTTGACGACGTCACCCTTCTTCACGTTCCCACCGGGGATCGCGTCCTTCACCGTGGCGACGATGATGTCGCCCACGCCGGCGTAACGACGGCTGGAGCCGCCGAGCACGCGGATGGTGAGCAGCTCCTTGGCGCCGGTGTTGTCGGCGACCTTGAGGCGGGACTCGGTCTGGATCACTTTGCCTTCTCCAGGATCTCCACCAGACGCCAGCGCTTGGTGGCGCTCAGCGGGCGGGTCTCGTTGATGAGGACGAGGTCGCCGATGCCGGCGGTGTTGTTCTCATCGTGGGCCTTGACCTTGGTCGTGCGGCGGATGACCTTGCCGTAGAGCGGGTGCTTCACGCGGTCCTCGACCTCGACGACGATGGTCTTGTCCATCTTGTCGCTGACGACGTAGCCGCGGCGCGACTTGCGGTAACCGCGGGCGTCGGCGTCGCGCACATCGTGCGAGACGACCTCTGCCGTGGCGGCAGCAGCCTTCTTCTCAGCCATTACTCGGCCTCCTCCTTGGGCGCGTCAGCCTCGTCGGCCTTCTTCGCCTTTGCCTTGGACGCCTTCTTCGCCGGAGCCTCGACCGGAGCGGGCGTCGCACGGATGCCCAGCTCGCGCTCGCGGATCACGGTGTACAGGCGCGCGATGTCGCGCTTGACGGCGCGGATGCGGCCGTGGCTCTCCAGCTGGCCGGTGGCCGACTGGAAACGGAGGTTGAACAGCTCCTCCTTGGCCTTACGCAGCTCCTCGACGAGGCGCTGGTCTTCGAACGTGTCGAGCTCGGTCACACCGAGCTCCTTGGTGCCGATCGCCATTACGCGTCGCCCTCCTCGCGCTTGATGATGCGTGCCTTGAGCGGCAGCTTGTGAATGGCCCGGGTGAGCGCCTCGCGAGCGAGCTGCTCGTTCACGCCCGCGACCTCGAAGAGGACGCGGCCCGGCTTGACGTTGGCGACCCACCACTCGGGGGAACCCTTACCGGAACCCATGCGGGTCTCGGCAGGCTTCTTGGTGAGCGGGCGGTCGGGGTAGATGTTGATCCACACCTTTCCACCGCGCTTGATGTGACGGGTCATCGCGATACGAGCGGACTCGATCTGACGGTTGGTCACATACGCGGAGGTGAGCGCCTGGATGCCGTACTCGCCGAAGGAGACCTTGGTGCCGCCGGTGGCGGCGCCGTCGCGCTTCGGGTGGTGCTGCTTGCGGAACTTGACCTTACGAGGGATAAGCATCAGGCAGACGCTCCTTCTGCGACGGGAGCCTCGCTGCGCGGGCCGCGGCGACGGTCGCCACCACGGTCGTCACGACGGGACTTCGGTGCGTTGGCCTGCTCGCGGGCAAGCTCCTTGTTGGTGAGGTCGCCCTTGTAGATCCAGACCTTCACGCCGATGCGGCCGAAGGTGGTCTTGGCCTCGTAGAAGCCGTAGTCGATGTTCGCGCGCAGCGTGTGCAGCGGCACACGACCCTCGCGGTAGAACTCCGACCGGCTCATCTCCGCGCCGCCGAGGCGGCCCGAGACCTGGATCCGGATGCCCTTGGCGCCGGCGCGCTGGGCACCCTGGAGGCCCTTGCGCATGGCGCGACGGAAGGCGACGCGAGCAGAGAGCTGCTCGGCGATGCCCTGGGCGACGAGCTGAGCGTCGGCCTCGGGGTTCTTGACCTCGAGGATGTTCAGCTGGATCTGCTTGCCCGAGAGCTTCTCGAGGTCGCCGCGGATGCGCTCCGCCTCGGCGCCGCGGCGGCCGATGACGATGCCGGGACGCGCAGTGTGGATGTCCACACGCACGCGGTCGCGGGTCCGCTCGATCTCGATGTTGCTCACGCCGGCGCGGTCGAGCTGCGTCTGCAGGAGCTTGCGGATCCGGATGTCCTCGGCCACGTAGTCGGCGTAGCGCTGACCCGGCTTGGTCGAGTCAGAGAACCACCGGGACACGTGGTCCGTGGTGATACCGAGGCGGAAGCCGTACGGGTTTACCTTCTGTCCCATTACTTGCTCGCCTTCTTGTCGGTCGCAGAGCCCGTCGACGCGGCGACCTCGGGGGTGGCCAGCACGACGGTGATGTGGCTCGTGCGCTTCTTGATCTGGAACGCGCGGCCCTGGGCGCGGGGCTGGAAACGCTTCAGCGTCGTCCCCTCGTCCACGAAGACGTTCTTCACGTACAGGTCCTGCTCGTCGAGGAACTCGCCGTCGCGATCGGCCTTCACCTGAGCGTTGGCCATGGCGGAGTGCACGAGCTTGTAGATCGGCTCGGACGCGCTCTGCTGCGCGAACTTCAGGATGGCGAGGGCCTCAGCGGCCTGCTTGCCCTTGATGAGCGCGATCACACGACGAGCCTTCTGCGGGGTCACGCGGATGTGCTTCACGCGTGCAATGGACTCGACCATCAGCGACGCCGCCCCTTCTTGTCGTCCTTCACGTGGCCGCGGAAGGTGCGGGTGGGCGCGAACTCGCCCAGTTTGTGACCGACCATGGCTTCGGACACGAACACGGGGATGTGCTTGCGTCCGTCGTGCACGGCGATGGTGTGTCCCAGCATGGCGGGGATGATCATCGACCGGCGCGACCAGGTCTTGATGACGTTCTTGCTGCCGGCTTCGTTCTGACCGACCACCTTGCGAAGCAGGTGCTCGTCGACGAAGGGGCCCTTCTTAAGACTGCGAGGCATCTTCTCTTACTCCTACTTGCGCTTCTTGCCAGCGTTACGGCGACGCACGATGTACTTGTCGCTTTCCTTGTTGGCGTGACGGGTGCGTCCCTCAGCCTGGCCCCACGGGGAGACGGGGTGACGTCCACCGGACGTCTTGCCCTCGCCACCACCGTGCGGGTGGTCGACCGGGTTCATGGCGACACCGCGGACGGTCGGGCGAACGCCCTTCCACCGCATGCGGCCGGCCTTGCCCCAGTTGATGTTCGACTGCTCGGCGTTGCCGACCTCGCCGATCGTCGCACGGCAGCGCGCGTCGACGTTGCGGATCTCGCCCGAGGGCAGACGCAGCTGAGCGTACGGGCCGTCCTTCGCGACCAGGCGCACGGAGACGCCGGCCGAGCGGGCCATCTTCGCGCCGCCGCCGGGGCGGAGCTCGATGGCGTGGATGACGGTACCCGTCGGGATGTTCTTCAGCGGCAGGTTGTTGCCCGGCTTGATGTCGGCCGATGCGCCCGACTCGACGACGTCGCCCTGCTTCAGCTTGTTCGGCGCGAGGATGTAGCGCTTCTCGCCGTCGAAGTAGTGCAGCAGCGCGATGCGCGCGGTGCGGTTGGGGTCGTACTCGATGTGAGCGACCTTGGCGTCGATGCCGTCCTTGTCATTGCGACGGAAGTCGATGACGCGGTACTGGCGCTTGTGGCCACCACCGATGTGGCGGGTGGTGATGCGGCCCTGGTTGTTGCGACCACCGGTCTTGCTGAGCGGACGCAGCAGCGACTTCTCCGGCGTCGATCGGGTGATCTCGGCGAAGTCTGCCACCGACGAGCCGCGCAGACCCGGGGTCGTGGGCTTGTACTTGCGAATAGCCATGTTCTGTCCTTATCCCCCGGTCAGTTCACTGCCGTGAAGATGTCGATGGTCCCCGACTTGAGGGCGACGATGGCGCGCTTGGTGTCCTTGCGCTTGCCGGTGCCGAAGCGGGTGCGGCGAGCCTTGCCGACGCGGTTGATCGTGTTGACGCTCGCGACCTTGACGTCGAAGATCTTCTCGATGGCGAGCTTGATCTCGGTCTTCGAGGCGCGCGGGTCCACCAGGAAGGTGTACTTGCCCTCATCGATCAGTCCGTAGCTCTTCTCGGAGACGACGGGCTTCAGGATGATGTCGCGCGGGTCCTTGTTCGCAGCAGCGGCGAGGATGTTGTCGCTCATGCCGAGACCTCCTCGGTAGCGCCGGTCTTCTGCGCGACGAACGCGTCGAAGGCGGCCTTGGTGAAGACGAGGTCGTCGGAGTTGACCACGTCGTAGGCGTTGAGCTGGTCGAAGTACAGCACGTGCACCCCGCCCAGGTTGCGGACGCTCAGCGCGGTCAGGTCGTCGTCGCGGTCGATGACCACGAGGACGTTCTTGCCCGGGAGCGCCTTCAGGTACGCGGCGGCCGTCTTGGTGGACGGCTTGCCCTCGATGCCGAAGGACTCGACGACGTGCAGGCGCTCACCGCGGAAGCGGTCGCTCAGCGCACCCAGCAGGGCGGCGGCGATCATCTTCTTGGGGGTGCGCTGCGAGTAGTCGCGCGGCTTCGGGCCGTGGACGATGCCACCACCGGTCATGTGCGGCGCGCGGATCGAGCCCTGACGGGCGTTACCCGTGCCCTTCTGCTTGAAGGGCTTGCGACCGGCACCGGAGACCTCACCGCGACGCTTGGTCGAGTGGGTGCCCTGGCGAGCCGCGGCGAGCTGCGCCACGACGACCTGGTGGATCAGCGGGACGTTGGTCTTGACGTCGAAGATCGCGGCGGGGGCGTCGACCGTACCGGTCTTCTTGCCGCCGGCGAACACGTCGAGCGTGAGAGTCGTGTCAGCCATGAGACTCAGGCACCCTTCACTGCGTTGCGGACGTAGACGATGCGGCCGCGCGCGCCGGGGACGGCGCCCTTGACGAGCAGCAGACCCTTCTCGGCGTCGACGGCGTGCACCGTGAGGTTGAGAACGGTCACGCGCTCGCCACCCATGCGACCGGCCATGCGCATGCCCTTGAAGACACGGCTCGGGGTCGAGGAAGCACCGATCGAGCCGGGCTTGCGGTGGTTGCGGTGCGAACCGTGCGAGGCGGAGACGCCCTTGAAGTTGTGGCGCTTCATGACACCGGCGAAGCCCTTGCCCTTGCTCGTGCCGACGACGTCGACGAGCTGGCCGGCCTCGAAAGTGCCGTCGACGGTGAGCTCCTGGCCCAGCGCGTAGTCGCCGGCGTCCGCGGTGCGGATCTCGGTGACGTGGCGGCGGGGGGTGACACCGGCGGCCTCGAAGTGCTTGACGAGGGGCTGCGTGACCTTGCGCGGGTCGATCTGACCGGCCGCGATCTGCACGGCGTTGTAGCCGTCCTTCTCGGGGGTGCGGATCTGGGTGACCACGTTCGGGGCCAGCTCGATCACGGTGACCGGGATCAGCTTGCCGTTCTCGTTCCAGACCTGGGTCATGCCGAGCTTGGTGCCGAGCAGGCCCTTGGAAATCTTTGAGTTGATGTCGACCATCGCGATCCCCTTACAGCTTGATCTCGATGTTGACGTCAGCAGGAAGGTCGAGACGCATGAGCGAGTCGACGGCCTTCGGCGTCGGGTCGACGATGTCGATCAGACGCTTGTGGGTGCGCATCTCGAAGTGCTCGCGGCTGTCCTTGTACTTGTGGGGCGACCGGATGACGCACACGACGTTCTTCTCGGTCGGAAGCGGCACCGGGCCGACGACAGTCGCGCCCGCACGGGTCACGGTGTCGACGATCTTGCGGGCCGACGTGTCGATGACCTCGTGGTCATACGACTTCAGGCGAATGCGGATCTTCTGTCCCGCCATTGTCTGCTCTCTCTCATTAAGCGTCGTACCTGCCCGGACCGGGTGATCCGGGGGCATTGGACGCGCGACGGCGCGTTCTGCGCCTTCGCACTCCTCCTCGAGGCCAGGATCCTTGCGGATCCGGCCCGGCGAAGGGGCGCACCACTGTTCTGCTGTCAGCCCGGAGCCTCACGACTCGCGGAAGCCGACCCCCGCACATGACGGGGCCTCGGTGAAGAGGTGTCGGTTGTGTGTTCTGCTGCCCGCGGCCCAGATCCCTGCGCCCGATTCCCGGAGGAAGGACGCCGTCTGTGCACAGCCCTGGCAGTGATTCCGCGCGCGAGCGATCGCGCGCTGAAATGTGGAACCTCAGTAGTCTACGTGCAGCCCGGGCGTGTCGCAAACTCGGGCGTGTCGCGATCCTGCCACCCCGCCCCCGATCCGCCCGCCCCGGCCCCTCTTCGCTGCTCGCCTGACGCCAGACGCCCCTCCGTTGCCCATTCAGGGGCATCTGGCGTCAGGCGAACCGGGTGACCGAGGCGGGGCGGGGCCGAGGCGGGGCTGGGCCGAGGCGGGGCGGGGCCGAGGCGGGGCGGGGCGGTGCGTTCTCCACAGGCGGGCGGTCGAGGCTGTTGTGCACCGAGTCTGCGTTCGGCGCTCCGGCGGGGCGCGGATTCGCAGAGGCTCTCCTCATGCCCCGTGCCCGGCCCCTGCCCTCTTCGCTCGGCGATTCCTTCACCTTCGCGGAAGGGACTGCTGCGGGCGCCACCCCGAAACAGCTGCGCCGCGCGGAATTCGCGGCGCCGTTCCGCGCGGCCCGCATGCGGCCCTCCCCGGATGAAGACGAAAAGGCGGATCAGGACGAGGATCCGTTCCGGGATCCGCTCGTCGACATCGTGCGGTCGCTGTCGACGGCCTATGCGCTCGTCATGCCGCCCGACGCGCATCTCAGCCATTCCACGGCCGCGGCGCACCACGGCCTTCCGCTTCCGCGTCACGCGTTCGCGCTGCACGAGGATCCTCTGCTCGCGATCTCCGACCGCGTGTTCGTCGAGGCCGCGGTCCACGGGCCTGGTCGCGCTCCGCGGGGCGGGCGGATTCGCGGGCACGAGACCGTCGCCGCGCAGGATCCCGTCATGCGCGTGGCCGGGATCCCGATGTCGACCCCTGCGGCGACCTGGGGATCGCTCGCCGCGCGGCTGAGCATCGAAGAGCTGGTGTCGGTCGGCGACGCCGCCGTGCAGGTGCCGCGGATCCCCGGTCCGTTCGGGCGCGTGCTCCGCGCCCCATTGGCCACGTTCGAGGATCTCGACGCCGTGATCCCGTGCGGGGCGCCGCGTCGGGATCGGGAGGCTCCGCGAGGCCCGCACGCTGATCCGGGTCGGATCCGCCTCGCCGAAGGAGACGGAACTGCGGCTGGTGCTGACGAGCGGCACAGGCCTTCCGGCCCCCGTCCTGGACCACGACGTGTGCGATGACCGCGGACGGTTCCTCGGCTGCAGCGAGATCGCCTATCCGGCCTTCCGCACGGCGGTCGAGTACGAGGGCGACTACCACCGCACCGATCGGAGGCGTTGGCAGAGCGACATCGAGAAGTACCAGGCATACGCCGCCGTGGGATGGCGGGTGGTGCAGGTCACCGCGGATCACCTCCGCGTTCCGCGGCGCACCGTTCAGCGTGTCCGCGAGGTCCTCCTGCAGGCCGGCTGGCGCCCCGGCCCGCACTGATCCGCCAACCGCCGGGCGCTCGGGCATCTTCCCCTGACGCCACATGCCCGGATCCGCCGCCCGCAGGGGCGTCTGGCGTCAGGCGAGCAGCAGCAGAAGAAGAAGAAGACACGACGGAGGGCGGGGCGCCGTGGCGCCCCGCCCTCCGGAGATCGTCAGGTGACGAGTGGAGTCACTCGTTGCCGACCTGCTTGTCCAGGTTTTCGCGGACGCCGTCGATCTGCTCCGCCGCACCCGGCGCGACCTTCTTCGCGAGATCGGCTGCGCCGCCGAGCACGGTGTCGCTGATGCCCTCGGCCTGCTCGCTGTGCAGCACCCCGTCGATCTTCTCCTTGTTCTCCTCGATGAACTCCTTGCCCTTGTTCACCACGTTGTTGAAAGCGTCTTCGAGACCCATATGGATGCCCTCCCTTGATCGAGGCGGCAGATCGGCCGCACCACGCCCCATTCTGCCGGGCCGACGGCGTGAGCGGAACCCCGGATGTCGACCGCGCACGACAGAGGGGCCGGACCCGAAGGCCCGGCCCCTCTGCGAGGAAGCTGCTGCTTACTTGACGATCTTCGTGACCGTGCCGGCGCCGACGGTGCGGCCACCCTCACGGATGGCGAAGCCGAGGCCCTCCTCCATGGCGATCGGCTGGATCAGCTCGACCGACATGTCGGTGGTGTCGCCGGGCATGACCATCTCGGTGCCCTCGGGCAGCGAGATGACGCCGGTGACGTCGGTGGTACGGAAGTAGAACTGCGGGCGGTAGTTCGTGTAGAAGGGGTTGTGACGCCCACCCTCGTCCTTGGACAGGATGTACGCCGTGCCCTCGAAGTCGGTGTGCGGGGTGATCGAACCCGGCTTCACGACGACCTGGCCGCGCTCGACGTCCTCGCGCTTGGTGCCGCGGAGGAGAAGACCGCAGTTCTCGCCGGCCCATGCCTCGTCGAGCTGCTTGTGGAACATCTCGATACCGGTGACCGTGGTCTTCTGCGTCGGGCGGATGCCGACGATCTCGACCTCGGAGTTGATCGCGAGGGTACCGCGCTCGGCGCGGCCGGTGACGACCGTGCCACGACCGGTGATCGTGAAGACGTCCTCGATCGGCATCAGGAACGGCTTGTCCTTGTCGCGGATCGGGTCGGGGATCGAGTTGTCGACGGCCTCCATGAGGTCGAGGATGGACTGGGTCCACTTCTCGTCACCCTCGAGTGCCTTCAGGCCCGAGACGCGCACGACCGGCGCGGACTCGTCGAAGCCCTGGCTGGCGAGCAGCTCGGAGACCTCGAGCTCGACGAGCTCCAGGATCTCCTCGTCGTCGACCATGTCGGCCTTGTTCAGCGCGACGAGCAGGTACGGCACGCCGACCTGCTTGGCGAGCAGAACGTGCTCACGGGTCTGCGCCATCGGGCCGTCGGTGGCGGCGACCACGAGGATCGCGCCGTCCATCTGAGCGGCACCGGTGATCATGTTCTTGATGTAGTCGGCGTGACCGGGCGCGTCGACGTGCGCGTAGTGACGCTTCGGGGTCTCGTACTCGACGTGCGAGATGTTGATGGTGATGCCGCGCTGACGCTCCTCAGGAGCCGAGTCGATCGACGCGAAGTCGCGCTGCACGTTGGTGGCCGACGGGTACTTGTCGGCGAGCACCTTCGAGATCGCGGCGGTGAGCGTGGTCTTGCCGTGGTCGACGTGACCGATCGTTCCGATGTTCACGTGCGGCTTGGTCCGCTCGAACTTGGCCTTAGCCACTGGGTCCTCCTCAGGACGTCGTGTAGGGGCACCGGTCACCGGATTGTGACCGTTTCCCTACGGGTTCATTTTCTCAGTTTAGTAGAGAGACGATGTGAAGTTGTCTGAGTGCCTGGTGGGCTCCCCTTCGACGAGCTCAGGGATCGGAGCCCACCAGGCTCCTCGGGCTTATTCGCCCTTGGTCTTCTGGATGATCTCGTCGGCCACCGCGCGCGGGACCTCGGAGTAGCGCTCGAACTCCATGGAGTAGACCGCACGGCCCGAGGTCTTCGAGCGCAGGTCGCCGATGTAGCCGAACATCTCGGACAGCGGGACCGACGCGCGCACGACCTTGACGCCCTGGGCGTCCTCCATGGACTGGATCTGGCCACGACGCGAGTTCAGGTCGCCGATGACGTCGCCCATGTACTCCTCGGGCGTACGCACCTCGACCATCATCAGCGGCTCGAGGAGCGCGGGGTCCGCGCGGCGCGCGGCCTCCTTGAAGCCCATCGATCCGGCGATCTTGAACGCCATCTCCGAGGAGTCGACGTCGTGAGCGGCACCGTCGACGATGGTCGCCTTGACGCCCACCATCGGGTAGCCGGCGAGCACGCCGACGTTCATCGCGTCCTGGAAACCGGCGTCGATCGAACCGATGTACTCGCGCGGGATGCGACCGCCGGTGACGCCGTTCACGAACTCGTACGTCTTGTCGCCGTCGAGGTCGAGCGGCTCGATCGTGAACTGGATCTTCGCGAACTGACCCGATCCACCGGTCTGCTTCTTGTGCGTGTAGTCGTGCTTCTCGACGGCCTTGCGGATCGTCTCGCGGTAGGCGACCTGGGGCTTGCCGACGTTCGCCTCGACGTTGAACTCGCGCTTCATGCGATCGACGAGGATGTCGAGGTGCAGCTCGCCCATGCCCTTGATGGTCGTCTGACCGGTCTCGGGGTTGAGCTCGGTGCGGAAGGTCGGGTCCTCTTCGGCGAGCTTCTGGATGGCGACACCCAGCTTCTCCTGGTCGGCCTTCGTCTTCGGCTCGATCGCGACCTCGATGACGGGCTCGGGGAACGTCATCGACTCGAGCACGACCGGGGACGCCGGGTCGGTGAGGGTGTCACCGGTGGTGGTGTCCTTGAGGCCGATGACCGCGTAGATGTTGCCGGCGGTGACCGAGGCGACCGGGATCTCCTTGTTGGCGTGCATCTGGAAGATCTTCCCGATGCGCTCCTTCTTGCCCTTGGTCGAGTTGACGACCGCGGAACCGGAGTCCAGGTGGCCCGAGTAGACGCGCACGTAGGTGAGGCGACCGAAGAACGGGTGCACCGCGACCTTGAACGCCAGCGCGGCGAACGGGTCCTTGGCGTCGGGGTGACGTTCGATGATCGTGTCGTAGTCCTTCGGGTCGTGCGCCTGGATGGAGCCCACATCGAGCGGGTTCGGCAGGTAGTCGACGACCGCGTCCAGCATCGGCTGCACGCCGCGGTTCTTGAATGCGGAGCCGCACAGCACCGGGTAGATCTCGGAGGCGACGGTGAGCTTGCGGATCGCGCCCTTGATCTCGGCGACCGTGAGCTCTTCGCCGCCGAAGAACTTCTCCAGCAGCACGTCGTCGGTCTCGGCGACGGTCTCCAGGAGGTGCTGACGGTACTCCGCCGCCTTCTCCTGCAGGTCGGCCGGGATCTCCTGGATCTCGTACGACGCGCCCATGGTCACGTCGCCCTTGGCGTCACCGGCCCAGACCAGCGCCCGCATCTCGACGAGGTCGACGACGCCGACGAAGTCGTTCTCAGAGCCGATCGGCAGCTGGATGACGAGGGGCTTCGCGCCGAGGCGGTTCACGATCGTGTCGACCGTGTAGTAGAAGTCCGCGCCCAGCTTGTCCATCTTGTTGACGAAGCAGATGCGCGGGACGTTGTACTTGTCGGCCTGACGCCACACGGTCTCGGACTGGGGCTCGACGCCCTCCTTGCCGTCGAACACGGCGACCGCGCCGTCGAGCACGCGCAGCGAGCGCTCCACCTCGACGGTGAAGTCGACGTGGCCGGGGGTGTCGATGATGTTGATCTGGTTCTTGTCCCAGTAGCAGGTCACGGCGGCAGACGTGATCGTGATGCCGCGCTCCTTCTCCTGCTCCATCCAGTCGGTCGTCGACGCACCGTCGTGGGTCTCGCCGAGCTTGTGGTTCACACCCGTGTAGAACAGGATGCGCTCGGTCGTCGTCGTCTTACCGGCATCGATGTGCGCCATGATGCCGATGTTGCGGACCTTGCTCAGGTCGGTGAGCACTTCTTGTGCCACGGGCGTTTCCTTATCCTCTGCTGTCGTTGTACGACGAAGTGACGTGGGGTGTCAGGATCGGCCCCTGCAAGCCCTGCGACAGGCTGCGGGGCCGATCCTGACCCGACTGGGTGATTACCAGCGGTAGTGCGCGAAGGCGCGGTTCGACTCGGCCATCTTGTGAGTGTCCTCGCGGCGCTTGACCGCGGCACCCAGGCCGTTCGAGGCGTCCAGGATCTCGTTCTGGAGACGCTCGGTCATGGTCTTCTCGCGACGGCTCTTCGCGTAGCTCACGAGCCAGCGGAGGGCGAGGGTGTTCGCGCGGTGCGGCTTCACCTCGACCGGGACCTGGTAGGTCGAGCCGCCGACGCGGCGGCTGCGGACCTCGAGGGTCGGGCGCACGTTGTCGAGCGCCTTCTTCAGGGTGGCGACGGCGTCCTGACCGTTCTTCGCCTCGACACCCGAGAGGGCGCCGTAGACGATCGACTCTGCGAGGGACTTCTTGCCGTCGACCAGGATCTTGTTCACCAGGGAGGTGACGATCGGTGCGCCGTAGACCGGGTCGTTGACAACGGGGCGCTTGGGGGCGGGGCCCTTACGAGGCATCTAACTCAACCCTTCTTCGCGCCGTAGCGGGAACGAGCCTGCTTACGGTTCTTGACGGCCTGGGTGTCCAGGGCGCCGCGGACGATCTTGTAGCGGACACCGGGGAGGTCCTTGACACGACCACCACGCACGAGCACCAGCGAGTGCTCCTGCAGGTTGTGGCCCTCACCGGGGATGTACGCGGTGACCTCGGTGCCGTTGCGGAGCTTCACACGAGCGACCTTGCGCATCGCCGAGTTCGGCTTCTTCGGGGTGGTGGTGTACACGCGGGTGCACACGCCGGCCTGCTGCGGGTTCGACTTGAGGGCGGGAGCCTTGGTCTTGGTGACCTTGGGCGAACGACCCTTGCGAACCAACTGCTGAATAGTTGGCACTGCTTCTCCTAGTTGTGCTGCACGGTGACAGCGTGATGGGCTTCACATCAGACCCGCCCGCACGCCGAAATCGGCCTGCGTTTGCGTGGTGGGTATGCCGTGGGGGCGGAACCGGCGAGTGCCGGCGCCCGGTACGCGCGCGTCAAGACACACGCATACCCGCTCTATCGTAATGCGGCGACTTGTTCTGGTCAAATGGACGGCCGTCCGCGCATGCGCCGGACGCTGCGCGGCGACCTGCGCCGGGAGGCCCGGAGGAGCACGCAGTGCCCGCGGTCCGACCCGTCGTTGCAACGCCGCTCCAGTGCACTCACGCCGATCCGCAGGCGGGATCCCATCCGGTCAGCGCAGGTCCCGCAGGCGCGCGGTCATCGGGGCGCGCTCGGCGCGCCGTTCGGCCGTGGTCGCGATGATGAGCAGCACCGCCCCCATCACCGCGAGCGTGATCCACCAGGGCATCGATTCGATGTCCCGGCCGATCTGCACCGCGAACACGAACACGTTCTCGATCGGGAGCACGATCAGCCCTATGAGGAACGGCGCTGCCAGCCGCCGGGTCGCACCGACGAGGATCGCGATCAGCGCGCACACCATGACCAGGATTGCGCGCCACGTGAGCGGATCCGTGAACGTCGACACGACCGAGGCGAGCATCGTCACGACGATGCCGGGCGCCAGCAGCGCCCAGGATCCCGTCACACCCCTCGGCCAGTCGTGCAGGCCTGCGAACGGCGCCGGGGGCGTCGTCGGCTCCGCCTCCCCGGGCGCCGCATCGGCGCTCGCAGGTCGCAGACTGCGGGTCTGCGCCTGAGAAGACCGCGATTCGTGGCCGAGGAGCGGGGAGGATCCGCCGAACCTGCCCTGCATCCCCGCCACGATCAGGAACAGTCCGAGCGGGAGCGAGAACCACTCCACACGTAGATCGCGCGGGCTCCACGCGACGACCGCGGTCACGAACGCGAGGACGAACAGGAGCCACACCGGCGCGACGGCGAACGCGCCGCGGGCGACCCGTCGCGCGGTGAGCGCCATCGCCACCAGCAGCACGAGCATGAGCGACCACATGCCCCAGATCGAGAACCAGTCCCTCTGGATCGCGGGCCACACGCCCGCCGTGGTCGCCACGAGCGCGGGGACGAAGAGCCACCGGGATTGTCGCACCGCGGCGGTCGGCGCGATCGCACGCAGTGCCGCCGCACCGAACGCCATGCCCGCGCCACCCACGACCGAGAGCCCCGCGCACGCCAGGAACAGCGGCCCGGCGGCGAGTGGTGCGGACAACAGCCCGGCCAGTCCCCCTCCCCGAGCCAGCAGCACCGCCTGCACGGCGCCGGCCAGCCCCGCCGCGATCGACGCCGCCGTCAGCCACGCCGCGGTGAGCCGCAGACGGCGGACCGTGGCGTACGCCTCCGGCGCCACCCTGGATGTGCCCCCCGCCGAAGCCCCCGCCTTCGCCTTCGCGACACCGCCGCCATCGCTGCCGCCCTCGTCCCCCCGCAGCTTCCGGGCGAGCACGCCCCCGACCGCTGCGAGCAGCCACGACACCACGAGCAGCGCCCCCGTGCGCCAGGGAGAGGTGTCCGCGGCGCCCACCCCGATGAGCACGAGCACCGGAGCCACCGCCCCGGCAGATCCGACCGCGACGAACACCGCCCCAGCACCGCCCCGCAGCGCGCGCACGATGCCGAACGCCACGGCAGCGAGCGCAGGCGGCAGCAGGTACACCTCCGCCAGGCCCACCCCGAGCACAGTGCATGCCGACCACAGCGCGCCCGTGGCGGCGACTGCCGCGACCGCACGCAGGTGCCTCCGACCCGTCGTGACGGTGGCGACACCCGACCCGGCCGCGATCAGCGACAGTACGGCGCACGCCGTGCCGAACCCCGCGGCGTCGCGCACGAGCGCCAGCACCACGGCGAGCGCACCGGTGAGCAGAGCGCCCGACTCGAGCGCCGTCTGCACCTGCGCCGCCACGATGCGGCCCAGCCCGTGGTCGACGATCACGCGGCGGACCTCGCGGGTACAAGGCAGCACGCCCGCCACGATCGCCGCGATC
This sequence comes from Microbacterium panaciterrae, assembly GCF_039541635.1. Taxonomy (NCBI): domain Bacteria; kingdom Bacillati; phylum Actinomycetota; class Actinomycetes; order Micrococcales; family Microbacteriaceae; genus Microbacterium; species Microbacterium panaciterrae. Next base: position 34,058 of record NZ_BAABGP010000014.1, on the reverse strand, counting down.
ACCGGCAGCACCACGGGCGAGGCGCTCATCGCGAGCACCTGGGCGCCCAGACAGAGAACCGATACCGCGAGAGCCGGAACGATCACGGCCGCCGCGAGCAGCCGTACGGCGGGCACCGCGCCCTCGCGCCGCGTGCCCAGCAGCAGTGTGGCGAGCACGGCCATCGCGGCCGTGGGTAGTGCCGTCCAGCCGCTGCGTTCGACGAGCACCTGGGCGACCCCGATGGCGAACGGCACGGCGGCCACCACGAGCATCGCCTGCCAGGAGCGCGCCGGTACCAACCGTGACGCCGTGACCGCGGCGACCGCGAGCAGCCCCGTCGTCGCGACGATGCTGAGCAGCGCGACCCCGCCGATACCGGCGAGGGCGAGCCCCGAGGAGAGCACCACGAGCGCGTAGCCGAAGCCAGAGCCGACCAGCAGAAACCGCCAGCCCGCGGGCAGCGCCACGCCGAGCGCGGACAGAGCGAGAAGGGTCGCAACGCCGGCCGCGGGCATGAGCGCCGGGTCCTCCGCGCCCACGAACGCCGCGAGTGCGACCGCGATATGGGCTGCGAGGAGACTGAGGATCCGGGCGACCTCCCCGATCCGCCGTCGCGGCACTCGCACGACCAGCGCCACCGAGACTCCGGCGACCAGCAGCAGGCCGATGCGCAACGGCGCCTCCAGGAGCGCAGACGCCCCGAGTGCGAGCACCGCGAACGAACCGGGCACGATCGCCAGCACCGCGAACACGGCACGGAACGTCGCGCTCCGCCTCCGCGCCAGGGTGGCCACCGTTCCGAGTGCGGTGGCGCCGATCGCGAGGTTCACCACCAGCGCCCACCCCAGATCGACGGGCAGTTCGCCGACCGGACCGACCGCGAGCGCCGTGCGCCCGGCGACACGCGCCAGGACGGATCCGCCCGCGAGTGCGGTGAAGATCCCTCCGGGCACGAGCGCGACAGCCAGCACACCCAGCGCGCCGCCCGCGACGGCGACCGGGCGCGCGGTGCGCGGCAGCGGCAGCACGGCACCGAGCAGCACGAGGCCCAGCCCGACCCCCGCCGCGCACGTGACCAGGAACGACGGCGCCCCCATGCGGGGCGCGAAGCTCAGCGTCACCAGCACGGGAGCGCCGGCGCCGGCGACGCCCGAGACGATGCTCCATGCGACCGCGCCCCCGTTGCGCGTGGCGAGGAGCGCATGCGCGCAGACGAGCACTGCGGCGACGGCGAGCACGGGCATCGTGCCCGCAAAGGTCAGCAGCCGGTCGGCGCTCACGAGCAGCACGATCATCACGGCGACCGCCTGCGCGACGATGAGGGAGTCGCGCTCGAGGGCGAGCGGTGCCGGATCCGGGCCGTGCTCCCGGACCGACGTGGCTGGATCCGGGCCGGTCGCCGAGGAGCCGCTCGGGATCGGTTCGAACGACAGCCGACCGCCGGAGGGTCCCTCCGCGCGGTCTTCCCGGCCTGCCTGGTCCGGACCGGCGGGGAAGACCGCGGCGTCGGCGAGGAACCGCGCCCCCAGCCGCGGCAGCGCGGCGACCCCCGCGAGTGACACGAAGGCGACCGCGACGACCGCGAGCAGGCCGGCATCGCCGATGCCGCCGACTCCGGCGAGCATCGCCGGCGCCACGGCGAGTCCGACCGCGCCCGCCCAGAGCCAGATGCGCAGTCCCGCCCGACCGGCGACAGCGAGGAGCGCCGCGGAACCCGCGGCCGTCACAACGGCGCCGAGCAGCCAGCGATCGGTGCCCGGCGCAGCGGCGACGGCGCCGTGAGCGGCAAGCCCGGCGAACACCAGGGCGAGACCGGCCACGGTCTCCGCGGAGAATCGCAGTCCTCGGCGGGCGAGCAGCACGCCGCCTGCAAGGAACAGCGCACCCGTCGCGCCGACGATGGCGGTACGCGCCGCGTCGGCGAGATCTGGCGTGAAGAAGCTGAACACGATCGCCGCTGTGCCGAACAACCCGGCTCCGGCCAGCGACAGCAGGGACTGCAGCGGAGCGCTCCGCTGCGGCGCGGCCCCGTGGCCTCCCGAAGCCGGCGGCGGGCTGTGAAGCACCCCGGGCGGCGCAGCGATGGGCCGTCCCCCACCCTCCGCCCGCTCACGTTGGCCCGACACCGACCCGGCCAGGCCATGATCCCTCCACACTGACCCGGATCCGCCCGACATGGACCCTTGAGATGCGCCACCTCGCGCAGCAGCCGTCTCCGGCGCGATGCTCCGGGGCAATGCCGCCAGCAGCTGCTCCCGACGTGCGAGCGCGGCGGCCGCCTGCACCGAGGCCGACCAGAGGTCCTGGGCCTCCGAACCGCGGAAGTCCGCGCCGCAGGCCTGGCAGGTGGGACCCGAGACCGCAGCGGCGCAGACCGGACAATGGGTGTCGTCGCGCAGCCGCTCCAGCGCCGTGGCCGCCCAGGCCGCGGAGGCGCTCATGCCTCGCCCTCCGGGATCCAACGCAGGATGTCGCCAGGCTGGCACTCCAGCACCCGGCAGATCGCGTCGAGCGTCGTGAAGCGCACGGCCTTGGCCCGGCCGTTCTTGAGCACGGCGACGTTGGCCGGCGTGATGCCGATGGCGTCGGCGAACTCCTGCACGCTCATCTTCTTCGTCGCGAGCTGCACGTCGAGATCGATCACGATGGGCATCAGACGACCTCGGACAGATCCTGCTCGAGCTCGAGCGCCTTGCGCAGCAGCCCGCGCATCACCCCGACCAGCAGGGCGAGGGCAATGCCGATCACCGCGCCGACCACGCCCAGCAGCAGGATCGAGGGGTTCACCGCGTGCCCCAGCATGAGCACGACCACGGCTGCCGCGATCAGCACCGCCGAGGCAGCCATCGTCATCATGATGATGTCGACGTAGAGGAACGAGCCTGGGCTGAAGATCCGGTCCTCGCGCACGAGCGACAGCAGGCGCCACACGCAGACCAGCACGAGTTCGATCAGCGCCACCAGCACGATGCCGCCGACGATGCCGGGGACGGCCAGATACGCCAATTCGGGATTGCGCTCGGCGGTAAGCAGGGCGACGCCGGGGATGAGCACCACCTGAGTGGCCAGCAGCAGCGCGAGCAGCACGACGATGAGCGCCTTGAGTGCGGCGGTGATCCGGGGTTGCATGGCGCTCCTATCGAAAAGCGATCTGTATCTATCGAAAAACGATAGCCATGCGAGCGCGTCGACGCCAGTCCCGATCGCCTCTCCCAGCGAATGTTCGGTTTACCGGGGTCAGGGCGTGTCGGGGTCGAACGGGGAGTCCAGCGCCTCGGTCAGCTCGGCCAGCATGGCCTCGATCTGCGGTTCCACATACTCCGAGATCGCCGCCTGCACGCGCAGCCGGTGACGCAGCATCAGGCCGCAGATCTCACGCCCCACCACGTTCGCGTAGTCGTCGGCCAGCGCCACCTCGTGCCGCAGCGCCGCCTTCGCCTCGTCGCTGAGCGGGGGCAGCGGGGGCAGCTCCCCCGCATCCTCGTCGGCCATCCCGGCGATCGTGAACAGGAACGGGGCGCCGGGCACCGGATCCGGATCCAGCGGCATCCCCTCGTACTCGGGCTCGAGATCCTCGGCGGGCCGGTAGGCGCGGGCGCGGTTGCGTGCGGCCTGCTGATCCAGCTCGCCCTGCAGCATGGGCAGGTTCACGGCCGTGTACTCGGCCACGGCGTGATCGACGATCGTCTTGATCCGCGTCGACAGTCCGTGCTGCACGCCGTGCGGCACGTTCCCGCCGATCCCCGCCGCCGACAGGACCGGGGAGCCCAGACAGCGACGGCACGGGGCGACCCGGCCGCGGTGCGTGGACGGCTCCCAGCGCGGCACCCAGCGCAGCCAGGCCTCCACGGCCTGGTCCACCTGGGTCTCCAGCGAGCGCTCCACGCACCCAGCGTACGGCGCTGACACGCCGCGGAGCACGCGGCGCGCGAATCCGCTACTCGTCCCCGTCCTTCTCCCACGGCCAGCGCGGGGCGCGCGCCGCGGTCCGGCGCAGCGCGATCGCGACCCACGCGGCGACGAGCGCGGCGACGACGATGACGGCGCTCGCCCCGCCGAGCACGAGCTGTCCCGCAGCGGCCGTGGCCCGCACCCCGCCCGTGCCCTCCGACACTGCGGTCCCCCACACGCCGCCGAGATGCGCGAGTGCCGCGGCGAGCGCCAGGAACACGCTGGACACGAACGACGGGCGGGCCTCGGCGAGCACGGCCCGCAGCGCCAGCGCGAACACCACGACGGCCAGGCCCATGCCGACGACGCCGGGCAGCTGGCCGAGCTGCGGCACCGAGATGATGTCCTGCTCGGCGAGCAGGCTGAGCATCCCGAGCCCCAGGATCGACAGGGCGAAGAACGACACCACGCCGATCACCCAGGCCAGGACAGGACGGACCCCCGCGGGCCGGGGCTCGCGGGGGTCCGGCATCGAAGCGTTCGTGATGATCTCCCTGGGGGAGCTGGCGCCGCCGCTACTGCGGCAGCTGGGGTCCGGCGTCGAGGACGCGCTCGTACTCGCGCTGTGCCTGCTCATTCTGCACCGTGCGCCGCGCGCCGGTCCGCGCAGCCCACGCGCCGAACCAGATCGTCAGCTCACGGCCGAAGATGAATGCCGCGATCGCGAGCGGCGCGAGCAGCTGAGCGTTCGCGGTGTTCCCGAGCTCGCTCGGCGCGAGCTTCCAGAACTCGACGGATCCGATCGCGCCGAGGATGTGCCCGCCGTAGGCGAAGGCGCCCACGATGATCCCGAAGACCACCCAGAAGCCCCAGCGGCCGCGGTTGATGATCGCGCCGAGCAGCCAGAAGCCGATCGCGAACAGCGCGACCGGCAGCCACAGGCCGGCGCTGAGAACCTGGTTCAGCAGGAACGTGCCGATCGTGTCGGATGCGACCTTGCCGTTCAGCGCGGCGATGCCGAGCGCGGTGCCGAGGTACAGCACCGCGAAGCTGAGTGCGGCGAGCAGGCCGATCCCGAAGATCGCGCCACGGTTGCCGCGCTCACGCGGCGCCTCGGGAGCCTGCACGAAGATGGGCAGCGGAGCCGCCTCGGCGGGCGCGGGCGGCATCGTGGCGGCGGCCGGCGCGAGCACCTGCGTCTCGGCGGCGCCCGCGGTGTCGGCGGTGAGCGTCGTGGTGGATCCGATCACCGCGGTATCCGCCGCGCTGTCCGCACGTGGCGGCGGTGGCGTGAACGTGCCGCCGAACGTGCCGGGGTAGGAGGCCTCGGCCTCCGCGAACGCGGCCAGATCGGGGTCTTCGGCGGGGGCCGCGGGCTTTTCCGGCGCCGCCGACGCGGCGGGCGCCGCGGACGCGCCAGCGGACTCCTCGACGACGCCCGCGGGCGCGTCGGGCGTCGTGGCGGCGGGCGTCTCGGCGCGGGTGTCGGCCGCGCGGGCGGCCTCGGCCAGAGCCTCGTTCGCGCTCTGCGCGACAGCGGTGTGATCCGGTGCGGCCTCGGGCGCGTCGACGGGCGCGCCCTGCGCCTCCGCCGCGGGCTCGACGACGTCATCGGCGGGCGCGGCATCCACGGCGTCGTCGACGTCGTGCGCCTGCGCCGGCTTCGAAACCTCGTGGTCACTCATGGGAGCTCCTCAATCCGGGTGCAGTGCTTCGAGGTTAGCTCCGGCATCCCGCACCGGAGGGGAGGCGTGCCGGAAAACCGCCGACGCGGCCGCGGGCTCACTGCCCGACGGAGCCCAGCACATCGGCGAAGTACTTCACCATCACCGGCGCCATGGGGGCTGCGAGGTAGAGGAGGCCGGCGACGACACCGGCGCACAGAACTCCGGCGAGCCATGCGATGCCGCTGTTGCGCCCCCCGATCCTTGCCATGATCCGAGGATACGAGCGCGCTGCCGCGGAGCCGGGATGGCGCGCGGCGCTCGCTCAACGACCCTCGAGGGGCGCCGGCACGACCACGCCGGGCAGCGCCCAGGCGGCGAACGCCGGACCGTCTGCGGCGAGCGCGACCGCGCCGTCGTCGGAGACCGCGAGCATCGCGTCGCCGTGCAGCGCGACGGCCGCCGCGGCCCCCGACAGCCCACCCGGGGCGAGCTCGACGTCGACGTCTCCGCGCGCCGCGAGCACCAGCACCGTCTCGGCGGCCGACTCGCGCACGAACACCACGCAGTCGTCGTCGGCGTGCAGCCAGCGCAGCCCACCGGTGCCGAGCACGGGGTGCGCCCGGCGCAGCTGGACCAGGTCGCGGTACAGCCCGATCCGCTCCGCCACCTCGGGACGCTCCTCGGATCCCCACGGGATCGGCGTCCGGCTGGCCTCGCCGTCCACGCTGGTCAGCCCGAACTCGTCCCCCGCGAACACCACGGGCACGCCGGGGAGCGTCATCGACAGCCCCACCGCGACCGGCACCGTGCCGGGGGCGGCGTTCGTGGCGAACCGCGCGGTGTCGTGCGTGTCCAGCGGCTGCATGTTGCCGAGGCGCACCCGCCACGGGATCCCGGCGGTGAACCGGGTCATCGAGTCGACGAAGTCGCGCGCCGTGTAGCGCGGGATCCCGCCGACCTGCATCCCGAAGAACCACGACTCGGTGCGCTCCTGACCCTCCGCCGTCAGATACGGCTGGCCGTTCGGCGCGCTCAGCCAGGCCCACACCGGTCGCGTGAACGACGGGTAGGTCATCGCGCCGTCCCAGCCGTCGCCCTGCAGGTCGCTGGTGGCGTCGTTGGTCGACTCGCCGAGCAGGATCGCCTCGGGGTTGATCCCCCGGACCGTCTCGTGCAGGAGCCGGCGCACGTCGGCGTTCAGGTCGATCGCGCCGAGGCGCCCGGTCATGTTCGCGACATCCACCCGCCAGCCGTCGGCACCGTAGGGCGCCTTCAGCCAACGCGCGACGACCGAGTCATCGGCGGTGATGAAGCGCTCCCGCAGCTCGTCGCTCGACCAGTCGAACTTCGGCAGGCTCTTCGCGCCCATCCAGCACTCGTATTCGGTGTTGGCGGTGTCCGTGAAGTAGTAGAAGCGCTCCTCGGGTGCACCGGGGTGGCCGTAGGCGGCCCGGAACCACTCGTGCCGATCGCCGGAGTGGTTGCTGGTGAGATCGCCGATGACCTTGATCCCCCGGGCGTGCGCCTCCTCGATCAGCCGCGCGTAGGCGGCGTCCCCGCCGAGGAGCGGGTCGACGCTCAGGAAGCTCGAGGCGTCGTAGCGGTGGTTCGAGGCCGCGGGGAACACCGGCGTCAGGTAGAGCAGGTTCACGCCGAGCGCGACCAGGTGATCGAGGTGCTCGATGATCCCGGGGATGTCGCCGCCGTAGAACTGGTGCGCGCGGCCCGGCATGACCGGATCCACCGGGGTGTCCCAGCTCGCCGGGATCGCCCAGTCCGGCGTCGGGTGCTCATCCGCCTGCGCCGAACGGGCGAAGCGATCCGGGAACACCTGGTACATCACCGACTCGTGCAGCCACGCGGGCGGCGTGGGCGCGGCGACGAGCGCGAAGTCCTCGGCGTCGAGGGTCTCCAGGCGATGGATCCCGGTCTGGTTCAGCCATTCGATGCGGCCGTCCTCGTGCTGCAGCAGGAATCGGTAGCCGTGCCGCGGGTTGCGCACGGTCACCGGCGCCTCCCACCAGTCCCAGCCGTCGGCTGTTCCGATGCGCTCGGCATCTGTCCACTCGGGTTCGTGGTCGGGGTTGGAGCGGGTGCGCACGGCGGCGAGCGGACCGTAGCCGGCGGGCACGCGCAGACGCACCCGCACGACGTCGCCGAGGGCGGGGGCGTCAGCGGAGACGTGCAGCGGGGATCCGTCGTGGTGCGGGAGGAGGTGCGGGAGCGGGAGGGGGTGCGGCAGCGGAGCGCTCATGTCACGTCACGCTACCCGGGTGCGCCCGCTCGCAGGGTGCACGGATCCGCCGGAGCGCACCGCGCTCGTTACACTGCCTGTATGGCTGACAGCTCATTCGACATCGTGTCCAAGGTGGATCGGCAGGAGGCCGACAACGCGCTCAATCAGGCCCGCAAGGAGATCGAGCAGCGCTACGACTTCAAGGGGGTCGGCGCCTCGATCGCGTGGAGCGGCGAGAAGATCGTGATCCTCGCGAACTCCGCCGAGCGCGTGAACGCGATCCTCGACGTGTTCCAGTCCAAGCTCATCAAGCGCGGCATCTCGCTGAAGAGCCTGGAGTCGGGCGAACCCGCCGCGAGCGGCAAGGAGTACCGCCTCGAGTCGACGCTCAAGGAGGGCATCAGCTCGGAGAACGCGAAGAAGATCGGCAAGATCATCCGCGACGAGGGTCCCAAGTCGGTGAAGTCGCAGATCCAGGGCGACGAGCTGCGGGTGCAGTCCAAGAGCCGCGACGACCTGCAGACCGTGATCGCGCTGCTGAAGGGATCCGACCTGGATCTCGATCTGCAGTTCCTGAACTTCCGCTGACGCGGGGCGGGCGCCGCATCGCGCAACGCCATTCCGCGCCGATATTTGGGTTTGACCGCCCGGGGTGCGATAGTGCTGTTCTGGGGAAACTACTTGGGGGTAGTTATGGACGGCGACGTTCTGGGAATCTCTGTGTCACATACACAGGTGGGGGTCACGAAACAGCTTCTCGCTGAGGAGGTGTATCAGCGCGTCGGCGCGTCGATCATCGACGGCACGCTGCCGCCCGGGCACCGCATCCGAGACGCCGAGCTCGCCGCGCAGTTCAGCGTCTCGCGCATGCCGATCCGAGAGGCCCTGCAGCGGCTGGAGCGGATCGGACTCGTGGAGATGTACCCGAGTCGCTACACCCAGGTGACCGAGGTGTCGCCCGCCCTCACCGTGAAGACGCGCGAGTTCGCGGGATACATCGAGGGCGCGATCGCGGCGATCGCCGTGCCGCGGCTGAACCCTGAGGAGCGCACCGAGGCGGCGCAGCGCGCCCTGGGCATGACCGATGCGCTCGAGGACGGGAACGCGTTCTCGGCCACCCGGTGGGCGTTCATCCAGTACCTCGCCGAGCGCAGCGACAACGAGATCTTCCGCACCGTCCTGGACGAGACGAGCATGCTGCTGTTCCGCAACCTCCGCCCCTGGTCGCTCAGCGCCGCCGAGATCGACCGCATGCGCACGATCCACACCCAGCTCGCGCACGCGATCCTGGCCGGAGACGGATCCGCCGCCGAGCGCCTCGTCCGCGCGATGCACCTGGTGGACTGAGCGCTATCCGGCCGTGCGGCGCGCCGAGCGGTCTTGCGCGGACCACCCCTCGACCCAGCGCCCGAGACGCGCGTAGGCATCCTCGCGCGCGTCGTGCCGGGACAGGAACACGTCGTGCAGCGCGCCGTCGATCCGCTCGATCGTGACGGACTGGCCGATCCTCAGCGCGGCGCGGGCGATGTCGTCGACGATCAGCACGCTGTCGGCCCGGGTGAGGTCGTCCGACCAGACCGTGGGATAGGCGCTGCGGGCCGACAGCAGCACGCAGACGGGGGCAGAGATCCTGATCCCCGCGGCGATCGTCGCATGACCGGCGAGGATCGCGTGCAGCCAGCCCGCGTGCACCGCCATCGTCTGCACCGGCCGCCAGTCGAGATTCACGCTCATCGGATCGGCGGGATCCGCGGCCTCGTGCTGCGCCCGCGTGTAGAAGCCGAAGTCGACCTGCGGCGCCCGATCCAGGGGCCGACGCCGCGCCTGCAGCCCCACCAGCGGCGCGATGGACTCGCGCGTGAACCGCGGCAGCTGGAACTCCAGCCACGGGCTGTTCAGGATCACCGCCGAGGCGATGCCGGGGTTGCGCGCGGCCCACAGGCTGAGCACCAGCCCGCCGGTGGAGTGACCGAGCAGCACCAGCCGCCGGCCCGCGGCGTGATCGCCGTGCTGCATCGCCGCGAGCGCGGCGGCGATCTCCTGGTCGTACTCGACGAGGTCCGCGATATAGCCGGGAGTCTGACCCGCGCGCAGGCTGCGGCCGTACTTGCGCAGATCGAGGGCGAAGAATCGCGCACCGCGGGCGGTCCAGAACCGGGCGAGCCGTTTCTGGAAGAAGTAGTCCGACCAGCCGTGCACGTAGAGCACGTCGGTGCCGGCGAGCGTGCGCCGGTCACCGAACAGCCGGCGACCGAGGCCGACGTGCGGCAGCGCCCGTACGAGGGTGGCGACGATCTCGCCTTCGTCGTCGGATCCGAGCGGCAGGGTGAGCTGCTGGAACTCGTCGCCGAGCACGTCCGGCACCCAGGCGGCGGGATCCGGTCGGCTCATGGCCCCAGGGTAGCGGCGCCGACGCCGGCGACGTTCACGCCCCGACCTCGCGGGCCGCGCGACGCGCGCGCCCCACAGGTCACTCGCCGCGGGAGATCCGCACCATGTCCTCGCGCGGGACGACCTTGACCCTGGCGCGCTCCTGCGGCGCGCCGAGCGCGATCTCGTGCTCGTCGAGCCGGTGCCAGCCGTCCAGGTCGGTCCAGTGCACGCCGCGCTCGGCGAGCAGCGCGGGAATGGCGCCCTCGGAGGGATCCTCCGGCTGCCACCAGGAGCCCTGGTCGTTGATGATGTGCCGCACGGTCTCCATCGCATCGGACTTGGTGTGCCCGATCAGGCCGACCGGCCCGCGCTTGATCCAGCCCGTGGCGTAGATGCCGGGCACGCGCTGGTTCGAGTCCTTGGAGAGCACCTGGCCCTCGCGGTTCGGGATCACGCCGTGCTTCTTGTCGAAGGGCACGCCGTGAAGCGGAGAGCCGAAATAGCCGATCGCGCGGTACAGCGCCTGGATCGGCAGCTCCCGCATCTCGCCGGTGCCGACCGCTCCCCCGGTGCCGTCGGGGCGCGTGCGCTCGTAGACGAGGGCGGCGACCCGGCCCTCGTCGTCCGTGCGGACCTCGACCGGACGCGCCCAGAAATGCAGGTGCAGCCGGCGTGAGGCGGATCCGCCGGCGTTGTTCACCGAGTCGCGCGTGCGCCAGGACTGCAGCACCCGATCGATGACCATGACCTGCTTGTTGCTCGCGATCGCGTCGCGGGAGGCGTCGTCGTAGTCGAAGTCCTCGTCGTAGACGACCATGTCGACGTCGTGCAGCTCGCCGAGCTCGCGCAGCTCGAGCGGAGTGAACTTCACCTGCGCGGGCCCGCGACGGCCGAACACGTGCACGTCGGTGACGGCGCTGTTCTTCATGCCCTCGTACACGTTCTCCGGCACCTCGGTGACGAGCAGGTCGTCGGCGTGCTTGGCGAGCATGCGCGACACGTCCAGCGCCACGTTGCCGTTGCCGATCACGGCGACCGATGCGGCATCGAGCGGCCACTCGCGGGGCACATCCGGGTGCCCGTCGAACCAGCTCACGTAGTCGGCGGCGCCGTAGGATCCGATCGCGTCGGCTCCGGGGAGTTCCATGCCCGTGTCGCGGCGCGCTCCCGTCGCGAAGATCACCGCGTTGTAGTGCCGCTTGAGGTCGGCGAGCGTGATGTCGGTGCCGAAGTGCACGTTGCCGAAGATGCGGATGTCACCGCGATCCAGCACATCGCGCAGGGCCGTGATGATGCCCTTGATGCGCGGGTGGTCGGGGGCGACGCCGTAGCGCACCAGGCCGTAGGGCGCCGGGAGCTGCTCGAAGAGGTCGATCGAGACGTCGAAGCGCCGCTCCGCCTTGAGCAGGATGTCGGCGGCGTAGATGCCGGCGGGGCCGGCACCGACGATGGCAAGCCTGAGCTTGGTCATGGGTTCCTTTCGGCAGCGGGGCGTCAGCTGCTGCGGTCGGCCAGAGATTGCGCGAACCGGGTCAGCGCTTCACGCACCGGCCCCTTCGGCAGCACGTCGAGCTCGTCGATCGCGCCCTGGGTCCAGGAGCGGGCGAGGTCGAGGGTCTTCTGCGTCACGGCGTGGTCACGCAGGCGCGCGAGCGCGTCGTCGAGGATCGCGGGATCCTCGCCCGCGGCGATCCGCTCCACGCCCGCGTCGATCTCGGCGGACAGGGCGACGGAGGCGGCGTCGGTCTCGACCCCGAGCAGCAGCGACGGCATGGTCGGCACGCCGGCGCGCAGATCGGTGCCCGGCACCTTTCCGGTGTCCTCGGGCTTGGCGGACAGGTCGATCACGTCATCGAGCAGCTGGAACGCCACGCCGACCTTCTCGCCGTAGATGCGCAGCGGCTCCTCGTACTCGGCGGGCGCGCCGGAGAAGATCACGCCGGACTGCGTGGCCGCGGCGATGAGGGATCCGGTCTTGTCTGCCAGCACCTGGATGTAGAACGCGATCGGGTCCTCGCCCTCCGCAGGTCCCACGGTCTCGTGCATCTGGCCCAGCACCAGCCGCTCGAACGTGTCGGCCTGCAGCCGGATCGCACGGTCTCCGTGTCCGGACATGAGCGTGAGCGCACGGGAGAACAGGATGTCGCCGGTGAGGATCGCGACGTTGTTGCCCCACACCGCGTGCGCGGCGGGCACGCCCCGGCGCCGGTCGGCGCCGTCCATGACGTCGTCGTGGTAGAGCGAGCCGAGATGGGTGAGTTCGAGCGCCTTCGCGATGTCGACCACGGCGGGCAGGTTGCCGCCGCCGAGCTGCGCGGTGAGCAGCGCCAGCACGGGTCGCACCCGCTTGCCGCCGGCGTCGTACAGATAGCGGCTGGCCGCGTCGGCGAGCGAGTCGGCGACATGCAGGTCTTCGGCCAGGCCCGCTTCGACGAGGTCGAGACCGGCTTCGACCTCGCGGGCGAGCTTGCGCGCGGACGGTCCCACGAATACGCGGTCGCTGAAACCGAGACGGCTCGCGAGGCGCGAGCCCGTGGCGGCGGGGCTCGAAGTCACGTGTTCCAGCCTACCCGCGCTCGCAGGGGGTTCAGGCCCGCGGCTTGCGGCCGCGGTGCAGCGCGACGATGCCGAACGACAGGTTGCGCCAGGCGACGTCGATCCACCCCGCCTCCCGCATCCACGCGGCAAGCGTGCGCTGGTCGGGCCAGCTCTGGATCGACTCGTTCAGGTAGTCGTACGCCTCGCCGTTGGTGCCCGCGAGGCGGGCCACGCGCGGCAGCACCTGGGAGTTGTAAAGCCGGTAGAAGCCGCGCAGCAGTTTCGCCGGCGGCGTGGAGAACTCGTTGATCACGACGCGTCCACCGGGCTTGGTCACGCGGAACAGCTCGGCGATCGCCTTCTTCGGATCCTGCACGTTGCGAAGGCTGTACGACATCGTGACCGCGTCGAACTCTCCGTCAGCGAAGGGCAGAGCCATCGCGTCGGCCTGCACGAAGCTGAGGTTCTTGAGGTGCCCATGCCGGCGGCGCCCCTCCTCGAGCATGCCCGGCGAGAAGTCCGCCGCGACGACGTCCGCACCGCTCCCGGCGAGGGACGCCGACGACGATGCGGTCCCGGCACCGAGGTCGAGGATCCGCTCGCCCTTCTTCGGCGCGACCGCACGTGTCGTCGCCGCGCGCCAGAGTGCGTCGTTGCCGACCGTCATCACCGTGTTGGTGCGGTCGTAGCCGGCCGCGACCTGGTCGAACATGCCGCTGACGCGGGAGGGGTCCTTGCCGAGATCGGCGCGATTGGGCTCAGACGGGGTCACGCTGCCAGCCTACGCGCGACGGGTCAGCCCCAGTGCTTCGAGCCGGTCCAGCCAGACGTCGGCCGTCGCGTCGTCGAAGGGCTCCTGCTGCGCGCGCACCCGCTGCTCGAGCACCGCGGCGAGCGCGCGCAGGTGCTCCTGCACCTCGGCCGGGTAGCCGTATTGCGCCCGGTGCTCGTCCCATTCGTCCACGTCGTCAAGCCAGGTGCCGCGTTCGCCGTTCTCCTCCGCGCCGATGCGTACCACGTCAAGATCCATGTCGATGCCCGTGAACAGCAGCGGATCCTGCTCCCCGCCCGCGTCGCCGGCGCGCACATCCCAGCCGAGGTCGATGTAGATGCGCATGCCCTCCGGATGATCCCGGTTCACGGTGAGCGCGTAGTCGCCGCTCGGCGGCACCAGCGTCACGTTCGGGCCCGGCGCGACGAACGAACGGCCTGGTCTCTCACTCCGCCAGCCCGCCGGCTGACCGACCCAATCACCCCAGGAGTCGGATCCGAGCCAGACGCACTCGTGACGCCAATGCGTCGAGCCGTCCCACTTGCGCCACTGGAAGACGATCTCGGTGCCCGGCTCCGGCCGCTCTGCGCTCACCGTGCCACTCTAAACGCGGCATCCGACGCCGCGAGCGCCGCGGCTCGGCGACCGCGGCGCAAGCAATAGGCTGGATCCGTGAGTGCCGGCCTGGTCGTGGAGACGCGAGAGATCGAGCCCGCCGCCGACCTCCTCGCCTACGCCGATCCGTCGGATCCGCGGGCCTGGCTGCGCCGCGGCGACGGGATCGTCGCCGTCGGATCCGACACCGCTCACGTCGTGCGGGTGCCCGCCGGCGACGAGCCGCGCGCACGATCGCTGAGTCACGCGTGGGAGCAGATCTGCGCCGGCGCGGTGATCGATGACCCGGTGCGTCAGCCGGGCACGGGACTCGTCGCGTTCGCGGCGCTCGTGTTCGATGAGAGCTCCGCGGCCGACAGCGTGCTGGTCGTGCCGCGCACGGTGATCGGTCGCCACGGCGGGCACACCTGGGTCACCCGCATCCGCGACGCCGACGACGGGAACGACCCGGAGCCCGCGCCGACCGCGCTCGGCCCGCACTGGGCGGGGACCCTCGGGCCCGGGGCGCAGAGCGCGCAGGGGTACCAGGCCTCGGTGCGCCGCGCACTGGCGGCGATCGCGGAGGGCCGGTACGGGAAGGTCGTGCTCGCCCGCGATCTCGTCGGCACCGTCCCCGCCGGATCCGATCTGCGCCGGCTCGTGCGGGCGCTCAGCACCGAGTACCCCGACACCTGGGCGTTCGCCGTCGACGGACTCATCGGCGCGAGCCCGGAGACCCTCGTCACGGTGCAGAGCGGCACGGTCACCGCCCGCGTGCTCGCCGGCACCACCGCACGCGGCGCGGACGCGGTCACCGACGCCCGCGCGGCCGCCGCCCTGGCCGACAGCCCCAAGGACAACGACGAGCACGCGTTCGCCGTGCGCAGCGTGGTCGCCTCCCTGGCCCCGCACACCACGGCGCTGGAGGCGGAGGGCGGACCGTTCATCCTGGAGCTGCCCAACCTGTTCCATCTCGCGACCGACGTGCGAGCCGAGCTCAGCGACGGCGCCTCCGCGCTCGATCTCGCCGCGGCGCTGCACCCGACGGCCGCCGTGGCCGGGGCCCCCACCGAGGCCGCGATCGCCGCGATCCGGGAGCTCGAGCCCTTCGACCGCGGCCGTTACGCGGGCCCGGTGGGCTGGATCGACGCGCGGGGCAACGGCGAGTGGGCGATCGCGCTGCGCTGCGCGCAGTTCGACGTCGGATCCGGAGCGGCCGCAGAGGCGCGGGAGGGCGGATCCGGATCCCCCATCCCGCTCACCGCCTACGCGGGCGCGGGGATCGTGGCCGGCAGCGATCCGGAGGCAGAGATGCTGGAGACCCGCGTCAAGTTCCGCCCCATCGTGGACGCGCTGGCCTGAGGCCGTTTCGCGTCGCGCAACCGAGCGAGGTCAGCTCGCGGCGAGGCGCTTCTTCTCGGCCTCGACGTCGTAGCGCGCCTTCGGCCACTGCGGATCGATGTCCTGCAGCGCCGCGAGCAGCAGCTCCTGCACGCCCAGCCGCGCGTACCACTTGCGGTTCGCCGGGATCACGTGCCACGGCGCCTCGGGCGTCGACGTGCGCTCGAACACCGTCTGATAGGCGGCCATGTAGTCGTCCCAGTGCAGGCGCTCGTCGGTGTCGCCCGGGTTGAACTTCCACTGCTTCTCGGGCCGGTCGAGCCGCGCCATCAGCCGCGCCTTCTGCTCGTCGCGGGAGATGTGCAGCATCACCTTGACGATCCGGATCCCGGAGTCCGCGACCCGCTTCTCGAAGTCGACGATGGCCCCGTAGCGGCGCTCGATCTCGTCCTCCGGCGCGAGCGTGCGCACCCGCGCGATCAGCACGTCCTCGTAGTGCGATCGGTCGAAGACGCCGATCAGCCCGTGCGCGGGCACCCGCTTCTCGATCCGCCAGAGGAAGTCGTGCGCGCGCTCCTCGTCCGTGGGCGCCTTGAACGCCGCGAGCGCGACGCCCTGCGGATCCACGCCGCCCACGACGTGCCGGACGATCCCGCCCTTGCCCGCGGAGTCCATCGCCTGCAGCACCAGCAGCACGCCGTCGCGGGTGCCGCCGTCGACGTGCTCGGCGAACAGGCGCTCCTGCAGGTCGCCGAGCCGGGTGATCCCCTCGGCCAGATCCGTGGCGCCATCCGACTTGCCGCCGGTGTAGCCGGGCGTCGCATCGGCGTCGACGTCGGCGAGCCGGAATCCGGTGCCGACCTGGAGGACCTCGGTGGCCGGATGCGTCCAGCGCGCTGCGTTGCTCATCCGCCCATCCTGCCCGACCGACGCCTCATCGATCCAGCGGAACCTCGATCAGCTGGGGGCCTGTGACCTCGTCCGCCAGGGCGCGCTCCAGCTCGGCCCGCGTGCCGACGCGGCGATACGTCCAGCCGTAAGCGGCGGCGAGCGGCGCGAGCGCGACGGACTGCGGGGTGTAGAAGACCCGGTCGAGGGCGGCGGATCCGGCCGTGCCGGCGACCTCGAGGCCGTCGAAGATCGTGCCGCCGCCGTCGTTGCCGACGATGACCTGGATGCGCGGAGGCGGCTCGTCGGCCGGGAGCAGGAGGGATCCGACATCGTGCAGGAACGACAGGTCTCCCAGTAGCACCCGGACGGTGCCTGCCGCTGGCTCGGTCTGCGCGGCCGCGGCGATCCCGATCCCGGTGGCGATCGTCCCGTCGATGCCCGCGAGCCCGCGGTTGGCGTGCACCCGCACCCGCGCGCCGGGCAGCACCTGATCCGCGACCCGCACGAGCCGGGAGGATCCGAACAGCAGCCGGTCGTCGGCGCCGGATGCCGTCCACACCGCCTGCACGAGGGCCGTGCGGTCGAGGGCGGCGGCGGGGCCGGCGAGGGCGCGAGCATCCGGGGTCGACGTGCCGGCTCGGGTCCACTCCGCGAGCCAGGTGCGATCCGCATCGGGTCCGGTCACCGCGATCGCACCGGCGTCCACGGCGGCCCCGGAGAGGTTCAGCCGCTCCCCGCCCCGGCGCACGGCGATCACCTCGAGGTCGGTGCGGCCGAGCAGGGCCGTCACCTCGCGGCTGAGCGTGGGGTGGCCGAGCACGATCACGCGCTCGATGCGGTCGGCGAGGGCCGGGTCGCGCAACCGTGCGCGGTAGTCCGGAACGACGTGGTCTCCGAACCGGGCGCCGCTGACGATCTCGGCGATCAGCGGCCAGCCGCCCTCGCGGGCGATGCGCTCCGCGTCCGGTCCGGCGTCGGCACCGGCGACGACGACCGTCCGCGGCCCCGGTGCGACGGGCAGCGGGTCGGCGGCGGCCGGGCGCGGAGGGGGCCCCGCGATCACTGGGAGCGCATCCGGCAGCGCGCCGGACAGCGGCTCGCGGGCCGGCAGGTTCAGGTGCACGGGTCCCGGTACGCCAGTGAGGCCCGCCCCCGCCGCACCCATCGCGGCCGCGGCAGCCTCGACCGCGAGCGTGGAGAACACCGCCGGATCCGCACTCCCTGGCACCTCGGCGTCGACACCGAGACGCACCCACGCGCCGTACATGCCGGGCTGGATCGTGGCCTGGTTGGCGCCGACGCCGCGCAGCTCCGGCGGACGGTCGGCGGTGAGCAGGATCAGCGGAACGCCCGAGTGGAAAGCCTCCATCGCCGCGGGGAGGAAGCCGGCGGCGGCGGTTCCGGAGGTGCAGATCAGCGCGACGGGGGCACCGGACTCGCGGGCGATGCCGAGGGCGGTGAAGCCGGCGACGCGCTCATCGATGCGCACCTGCACGCGCAGCGCCCCGCTGCGGGCCAGCCCGACCGCGGCGAGCGCGAGCGCCTGGGAGCGGGATCCGGGCGCCAACACCACGTCGCGGACGCCGTTCTCGACCAGTCCCGTGAGCAGCCGCACAGCGGCCTCGGACGCCGGTGACGATTCGGCCCGGCCCAGTGCGTGCCCCTCCGTCACGGACGGGGGCCGGGGGTGTCGGTGTCACCGCGCTCGTCGAACCGCGCCAGCTCCTCCTCGAGCTCGCGGATCCTGCGCTCCTGCTCGGCGTCGCTGATCCGCTCCCGCTGCCGCCCCGATCCGGGCTGGTCGTCCAGCGGCAGATAGCGCTCATCGGCCGCGCGGCTGCCCGGGCGCAGCCGGCCGATCGTGAACCACAGCACGGCCCCGATCACGGGGAACACCACGACGATCGCGATCCACACGCCTTTGGGCACGCCGCGGTGACGGCTCGCCGGCTGCACGATGCAGTCCACGATGCCGAACACCCAGAAGACCGCGGCCAGGAAGCCGCCGATCACAAGGAATCGCGCCACGTCCTCAGTCTAGGCGTGCCACGGTCACCCGGGTCCGGCCCCCGGCGGGTCCCCGGCGGGTCCCCGGGCAGGCCCGCACAGGTGGTTGCACCGCGGCGGAGCCATTCTGCAGGGAGGCCCGGCGTTATGCAGGGTGGGCGGGTGCCGGCCGGGCCGGATGCTACGCCCTCGCGCCCGCCTCACCCTCATCGAGGCCGGGCGGCCCTGCAGAACACGAAGCCTCCCTGCACATTGGCACGGATCCCGCGCACACATCGGATCGAGGACATCGGCATAGTGTGCTCACAGCGCGTGCCGAAGGCGCCCTCGTAGACTGGACAGGTGAAACTTCCTCCCCTGCTCGTGTACTCGGCGCTGCGCCTGCTGGCGTTCCTCGTGCCGCTGGGGATCCTCTGGTTCTTCTTCCCGATCTTCCGCGAGTTCTGGTGGCTCGCCGCGCTGTTCGCCGCCCTGATCGGGATCAGCATCTCGCTGCTGTTCCTGCGCGCGCCGCTGTCCGATGCCTCCCGCACGATGTACGCACGGCGCGAGGCGAGGCCGGCACCCGCCGCGCCCACCGACGAGGACGTCGAGGACGCGGAAGACAACGCGGCCTGACCTCCGCGGCCTGACGCGCGGCGGAACAGGCGGCCGCGCAACGCGGAGCAGGCCGGGGTTCAGCGCCGGGTGAACGTCACATGCACGACACCGCTCTCGGCGACCTCGCTGGTGACCGCGTAGCCGTCCTCGAGCCCGCGCAGATCCGCCCACAGGTTCTGACCGCCGCCGAGCAGGATCGGGGTGATCCCGACGTGCAACCGGTCCACGAGCCCGGCCGCCAGGAACGAGCGCACCGTGTCGACTCCGCCGCCGACACGCACGTCCGCTTCGCCCGCGGCCTCGGTCGCCAGCGCCAGAGCCTCCTCGGGAGTGGTGTCGATGAAGTGGAACACCGTGCCGTTGGCGAACTCGATCGGCGCCCGATCGGCGCCGTGCGTGAGCACGAAGACCGGCACGCGGAACGGCGGCTCCTCACCCCACCAGCCGCGCCAGTCCGGGTCGTCGGGGAAGGTGTGCAGGCCGAACATGCCGGCGCCCATGATCTCGGCGCCGATCCCCTCGAAGTACGCCGTGCCGTAGCGGTCGTCGACGCCCGTGGTGCCTTCGCCGGAGGTCTCGCCGAGCACCCGTTCGCGGAAGACCCGGGTGGCCGTGTACGCCGCGACGAGGCGACCCCAGTCCTCGCCGAACGGGTTCTCCGGGGTCTGATCCGTGGTCGACGCGAATCCGTCGAGCGAGATGTTGAGATCGACGCGCACCACCATGACGTCCTCCTTGCTGATCGGAACGGGCTCGTCGCGGAACGAGCGCGCGCTCAGATCCTACGTCCGTGCGGCGGCACCGTCCCGTTCAGCGGCGATCGGGGTTGCTGTCCTTGCCGGGGCGGTCACTCGACCACGGTCTGGATGATGACGGCGGAGGCATGGATCCCGATCAGGCGCATCGTGCCGGATCCCACGTTCTCGAACCGGTGCGGCACGAACGCCGGCCCGGTGATGGTGTCACCCGCGGTCGCGGTGATCGTGCGATCCCCGACCGTGAAGGCGGCATCGCCCTCGAGCACCACCCACGTCTCAGGGTACGGGTGCCAGTGCAGCAAGGAACCCTGACCCGGCTGGTTGTCGACGTAGAAGTATGAGACGCCGGCGCCGTGATCGGCGCCCTCGAAACGTCGTCCGCTGCCCGTGCCGAGGCGGATCTCCTCGGGGGTGATGACGGTGATGTCCGGCGCGATGATGCTCATGGCGTGCTCCTCTGCGTGGTGTGCTCCCACCCTCGCGAGGATCGTCCGGGCATCATAGAGTTTCGATGTGGATCGAAACATGGAGGGCGTCGAGTGGGAGCACCACCACGTCGACTTCCGGCTCGGCGCGGGCGACATCCAGGCCGTGCGGTTCGGGATCTCCCCCGGCCACGAACTCGCCCACGCGGTCAGGGTGCTGCTGCGTCCGGAGCAGTATCCGCTCGCCTGGGGCTGGCTGAAGGACGTCCGCGGGCGGCTCCCCGCCGACGCGTTCGGCGTGCTCGCGCACGTCATCGGCGCCGACGGCTACCTGCCGGACTTCCTCACCACGACCGCGCGCTGGGATCTGACTCCCGACGACGAGCTCGCGGCGCTCAGAGCGGCGCCGATCGCGGGCATGCGCGTCGACCTCGGCAAGATGATCGTTCGCTCCTCGGGTCGCCGGCAGGAGGTGCTGCGCGGCATGCGCGAGCACCCGGTACGGGCGCGCACGATCATCGCCGACGCCTGGGCCGAACTGTGGGACTCGGCGATGGCGTCGGTGTGGCCGCAGCTCGAGCGGATCCTGCGCGCCGACGTGGCCGTGCGCTCCCGCACCGTCGCGACCGAGGGCCTCGCGGCGATGGCGTCGGGGATCCATCCGCAGGTGAGCTGGGGGGACGGATCCGTCCGGGTGCGGCTGCGTCGGCACAGCGAGCAGGTGGACTGCCGCGGCAGCGGGCTGGTGCTGGTGCCCTCCGTCATGTCGTCGTGGGGATGCATGGTGCTCACGGAGACGCCCGCGCAGCCCACGCTGTTCTATCCGGCGCGCGGTGTCACAGCGGGCTGGGCGCGGGATGCCGCAGATCTCGAGCGGGCGCTCGCAGCACTGGTGGGCGCCGCCCGCGCCGCGATCCTGCTCTCCGCGCACGTCCCCCGCACGACGTCGCGCGTGGCGGCCGAATCCGGGATCGCCGTCTCCACCGCTTCTCATCACCTCGCGGTGCTGCGCGACGCCGGTCTCGTCGTCAGCACGCGGGACGGCGCCCGCATGCTGCACCTGCGCACGCCGCTCGGCGAGGCTCTGGTCGGCGCCGCGCTCTGAGGGTCACAACAGCACCACGAGTTGCTGCGTCGCGCGGGTCATCGAGACGTAGCGGTCCACGGCGCCTTCGATCCCGGTCCCGAAGGCGGCCGGATCCACCAGCACGACCAGATCGAACTCGAGCCCCTTCGCGGTCACGGGCGTGAGCACCCGCACCCGAGGATGTGCGCCCCCTCGCGCATCCAGGAACGGCCGCTCGTCGCCGATCACGCACGCGAGGCCCTCCTCACGCGCGTCGAGCCATGCGGCCAGGATCGCGTCGCGTTCGGCGACGGCGGCGCGCCGCACCGGCACCCCGCTGGACCGCACGGACGTCGGCACGTTCGCGTCGGGCAGCGCCGCGAGGATGACAGGAGCGGCCTCCGCCATGACCTCCTCGGGCGTGCGGTAGTTGATGCGCAGCGACGCCTGCTCGATCCGGCGCAGCCCGATCCGCTCGAGCCGCTCTGCCCACGTCTCGCCGAAGCCGTGTCGGGCCTGGGCGCGATCGCCGACGATCGTCAGGCTGCGCGAGGGCACCCGGCGCAGCAGCATCGTCCACTCCGCGTCGCTGAGCTCCTGCGCCTCGTCGACGATCACGTGCGCGAACGGGCCGGTCAGCCCGTCCGCATCCAGGCGCGGCAGCGCCTCCTCGTCGAGCAGCATCTCCCGCACGCCCGCGCTCTCCTCCCCGAAGAAGAATCCGGTGACCTCGCTCTCCCTGTCGTCGTCCGCGGCGAGCAGTTCGTCCAGCACGCGCTCGCGATACTCCCTCTCCTCGGCGGTGACCGCCTCCTGACGCCGCCGCGTGCGGGATCCGGCAGGATCACCCGTGAGCGCACGGGCGGCATCGAGCAGCGGCAGATCCTGCCGGGTCCAGGCGCGCGGATCCGCCCGGTGCAGCACCGCCCGTTCTTCGTCGCTCAGCCATGGCGCGCAGATCCGCAGGTAGGCCGGGATCTCCCACAGGTCGGCGACGACGCCCGCCGGATCCAGCACCGGCCACGCCGCGACGAACGCACGCTGCAGCGCACCGCTCTGCCGCAGCGCCCGGTCGAGCAGGTGCGGCGGCACGTCCTCGTCGGCGTCGTCCTCGACGAGCGCAGCGATCAGCGCCTCCCACGCGACATCGCGGGCCTCGTTGTGCGCGAGACCGGGCTCTGGCGCGTCGAACGCCGCGCTCCACACCGACGGTTCGACCACCACATCGCGCCAGGGCGTCTCCACGAGCAGCGGATCCGCGGGCGCGTGCTCGTGGTAGCGGACCGCCGCGGTCACCGCGTCGAGCAGCCGCATCCCCGATTTCAGCGCCCGCGCGTGCGGATCCTGCTCCTCGGGCATGCGATCCCCCGCCCGTCCCTCGGGTGCCAGGTCGGCGAGCGTGCAGACCCGCACGCTGTCCTCGCCGAGGCTGGGCAGCACGTCTTCGACGTAGGCGAGGTAGGGGCGGTGCGGTCCGACGAACAGGATCCCGCCGTGGCTCAGCCGCTGCTCTGCGTGCATCAGGTAGGCGGCGCGGTGCAGCGCGACCACGGTCTTGCCGGTGCCGGGGCCGCCGTCGACGACGAGTGCGCCGCGCGAGGAGGCGCGGATGATCGCATCCTGGTCGGCCTGGATCGTGCTCAGCACGTCGCGCATCCGCGGCGAACGCGAGGCGCCGAGGCTCGCGATGAACGCGGACTGGTCATCGAGCGCGGCCGCGCCCTCGAGCCCGTCGGGGTCGAACACCTCGTCCCAGTAGTCGGTGATCCGCCGCGACGCCCACCGGTACCGACGGCGGCTGATCAGGCCCTGCGGATCGGCATGAGTGGCGGCGAAGAACGGCTCGGCCGCCGGGGCGCGCCAGTCGACCAGCAGGCGCCGGCCGCGCGCGTCGGACAGGCCGATCCGGCCGATGTAGACGGTCTCGGGATCGCGGTCCGCCGGGTCGGCGGCAACCATCCGGCCGAGGCACAGATCGACGCCGAAGCGGCGCAGCAGCTGCAGCCGCGACGTGGAGCGGTGGATCTCGAGATCGCGGTCCAGCGCCTCCTGCCCGGGCCGGGCGTGCGCGGCGCGAAGACCGGCGAGTCGAGTCTCGAGCGCGACGATCTCCTCGGCGAGGCGATCGCGGATCGCGGCAAGGTGGGCGTCGTCGGCGGCGATGAGGGCCGGGTCGGCCTTGCGGGCGAGCGCGGGCGGCAGCGCGAAGACGGAGCCTGTCTGCGTGGCAGTCCCGCGGGTGGTTTCAGGGGTGGTTTCAGGGGTGGATTCAGGGCGCACGGATCCTCCGATTCCTGGGCGAAGCCACCCAGTCTGCCCCCGCGGGGGGCCCTTGCCGCAAGCCCCCACCCCGCGGGTAGACTGAAAGTGCAGGGAGCGCTCCGTGAGGATCCGCTCCCTTCGTGGTCTCCGCAGTCACGTGCGGTCCCGCGACTACGATCGAAGGAGTTCTGCGGCGCTCCCGCGCCGGCGCCGCCGCCCCGGAAGGATCCCGATGTCCCACCTCGCCCACGCCCGCACGCACGCCGAGGATCTGGCCGACTTCGTCGCGGCGTCGCCGTCCAGCTACCACGCGGCCGAGGAGGTCGCCCGGCGCCTCGTGGCGCAGGGCTTCACCCGGCTCGACGAGACCGAGGCCTGGCCCGCGCAGGCCGGCGGGCGCTTCGTGATCGTGCGCGACGGCGCGGCGATCGCCTGGGTCGTTCCCGCGAAGGCCGCAGCCACCACGCCGACGCACGTGCTCGGCGCGCACACCGACTCCCCCGGGTTCAAGCTCAAGCCTCGCCCGACCATCGGCGCGAAGGGCTGGCTGCAGGCCGCCGTCGAGGTGTACGGCGGGCCGCTGCTCAACTCGTGGCTCGACCGCGAACTGCGCCTGGCCGGACGCCTGGCGCTGGCCGACGGACGCGTCGTGCTCGCCGCGACCGGTGCGCTGCTGCGCCTCCCACAGCTCGCGATCCACCTCGACCGCGGCGTGAACAACAACGGCCTCGCCCTCGACAAGCAGTTCGAGACGCAGCCGGTGTGGGGCCTGGGCGACCCGGTCGAGTCTGATCTGCTCGCCGAACTCGCCGACGCCGCGGGCGTGGATCCCCTCGAGATCCGCGGGTTCGACGCCGTGGTCGCCGACAGCGCGCGGGGCGCGATCTTCGGAAAGGACGACGCGTTCTTCGCGAGCGGACGCCTCGACAACCTCGCCTCGGTGCACGCCGGAGTGGTCGCCCTCGGCGAGATCGCGGCCCACGGTGATCCGGACAGGATCGCCGTGCTCGCCGCGTTCGACCACGAGGAGCTCGGATCCGAATCCCGCTCCGGCGCGGCAGGACCGATCCTGGAGGACGTCCTGGAACGGATCTACGCCGGCCTCGGCGCCGATGCCGTCGACGTGCGCCGCGCCTACGCGGCCTCGTGGTGCCTGTCCAGCGACGTCGGCCACTCGGTGCACCCGAACTACGTCGGCAAGCACGATCCGGTGGTGCAGCCGGTGCTCGGATCCGGCCCGATCCTGAAGATCAACGCGAACCAGCGCTACGCCACCGATGCCGTCGGCGCGGCGGCCTGGCACGGCTGGTGCGACGCCGCCGGTGTCGTCACGCAGGAGTTCGTCTCGAACAACGATGTGCCGTGCGGCACCACGATCGGCCCGCTCACCGCGACGAGGCTCGGGATCCGCACGGTCGACGTCGGCATCCCCATCCTGTCCATGCACTCCGCCCGCGAACTCGCCGGCGTGCGCGACCTGCACGACCTCGCCACCGTCGCGAAGGCCTTCTTCGCCGCCTGAGGATCCGCTTTCGCCGCGTCCGGCGCGCAGCGCCCGATAGGGGGAACCGGAGCGCAGCGATCGGTCGTCGGGCGCGCAGGCATCGGGTCGGGCGGGAGCAGACGCTCCCGAGCCCGCGAGGGAGCGTCTGCGGGGGACCGCGCGCCCGACAGACCGATCGCGGAGCGGGCACACCACCGGGCTCAGCGCATCGTGTCCAGGATCCCGACGAGGTCCTCGAAGGTGGTGAGCGGGTTCACGATCGCGAAGCGCGTGTTGGTGCGGCCCGCGTGCGAGCTCGGCACGACCAGCGCGCGCTGCGACTGCAGCAGCTCGTCCGACCAGCGCACGTAGTCGGCACGCTCCCAGCCGTCGCGCTCGAACACCACGACCGACAGTTGGGGGTCGCGCACCAGCCGCAGTTCCGGCCGCGCCGCGATCTCCGCCGCGATCCGGCGGGTGAGAGCCAGCGTCGCGCTCACCGCGGCGCGGTAGGCGTCGACGCCGTAGGTGGCCAGGGAGAACCACAGCGGCAGCCCGCGCGGGCGCCGGGTGAGCTGGATCGAGTAGTCGGAGGGGCTGAACTCGTCGGTATCGGTGAGGGTGTCCAGATACTCCGCGTGCTGGGTGTGCGCGCGACGGCCGTTCTCCGGGTCGCGGTACAGCAGCGCGCAGCAGTCGAACGGCGCGAACAGCCACTTGTGCGGATCCACGATGAGCGATTCCGCGCGCTCCACGCCGGCGAACCAGGCGCGGGCCTCGGGCGCGAGCATCGCGGTCAGGCCGTACGCGCCATCCACGTGCAGCCAGAAGTCGAACTCCTCCTTGAGCGCCGCGATCCCCGCGATGTCGTCCACGATGCCGAAGTTGGTGGATCCGGCCGTCGCGACGACCGCGAACACCGCCTCGCCATGCTCCGCGAGAGCGGCACGCACGGCGTCCGGATGCAGGCTCCCGTCGGATCCGGCGGGCACGGCGACCACGTCGACGTCCATGATCTTCGCCGCCGACTTGTTCGAGGAGTGCGCCTCGATGCTGCAGACGAGCTTCCACCGCGGCGGCAGCTCCCGCCCCGACTCGAGCAGCACGGCCTTCGCGTGCTCCCGGGCCGCGGCGAGCGCGGAGAGGTTGCCGATCGTGCCGCCCTGCACGAACACGCCGCCGGCGGTCTCGGGCAATCCGAACTCGGCGGCGAGCCAGGACAGCACCTCGTTCTCGGCGTGCACGGCGCCGGCGCCCTCCAGCCAGCTGCCGCCGTAGAGGCCCGAGGCCGACACGACGAGGTCGAACGCGATCGCGGCCATGGTCGGCGCGGTCGGGATGAACGACAGATACGAGGGATGACTGGTGGTGAGGCAGGCCGGCGCGAGGATGTGCTCGAACACGCTCAGCGCGCGCGGCGCGCCGAGGCCCGCGTCGGTGATGGTGGTGCCGACGAGCCGGCGCAGCTCGGCCTCGGGCTGCGGCTTGTCCAGCGGCACATCGGTGGCGAGCATCCGGCGGCGCGAGTAGTCGAGCACGGAGTCGACGATCGCGGCGGATTCGGGCGAGGCGGCATGCATGCGCGCGGCGTCCATGGCGGATCCTTTCGACCCGGAAGCCCCGAGGCGCCCGGCGACGAGCAAGAACGCCGCGCCGGATCAACGAGTCGCCGATATCGTATCGCGCCGTCGGATCCGCGCGAGTGCCAGGATGGAGGAAATCCGCGACCCCGCGACCTTCCCCGGAGGCAGCATCATGTCACGCATCGCACCCGACGCCCGGCCGGTCTCACCGGCGCTGATCGAACGCAACGGCATCGAGATCATCCCCGAAGACCAGCGCACCGCGCGCCCCCGCGACCTGTTCTGGCCGTGGTTCGCCGCGAACGTGTCGGTGTTCGGAATGTCGTACGGATCCTTCCTGCTCGGCTTCGGGATCTCGCTCTGGCAGGCGACCGTGGTCGCGATCATCGGCATCGTGGTCTCGTTCGCGCTGTGCGGGCTGATCGCGATCGCCGGCAAGCGCGGATCCGCGCCGACGATGGTGCTCTCCCGCGCGGCGTTCGGCGTGCAGGGGCAGAAGATCCCCGGGATCGTGTCGTGGCTGACCTCGATCGGCTGGGAGACCTCGCTCACGATCACGGCGGTGCTCGCCACCACGACGGTGCTGCACACCCTCGGCTGGGTCGGCAAGGACGGCGATGTCGCGGTGAACATCATCGCCACGATCGTCGTCGCCGCACTCATCGTGGGCGCCTCCGTGCTCGGCTATCACACGATCATGAAGCTGCAGTCGGTGCTCACCTGGCTCACCGGCGCCTTCACGATCCTGTTCCTGATCCTCACGTTCCAGAGCATCCACTGGGACAAGGCCTTCGCGCACCCCGACGGATCGTTCGCGCAGACCATCGGCGCGCTCGTGATGGTGACGACCGGGTTCGGGCTCGGCTGGATCAACATCGCCGCCGACTGGTCGCGCTACCAGAAGCGCTCCGCCTCCGACCTGCAGATCGTCTCCTGGAACACGATCGGCGGATCCGTCGCCCCCATCATCCTGGTCTTCTTCGGGCTGCTGCTGGCCGGATCCGATGACAAGCTGAGCGCCGCCGTCGGCGCCGACCCGATCGGCGCGCTCGCCGCGCTGCTGCCGACCTGGGCGCTGTTCCCGTTCCTGATCGTCGCGATCCTGACCCTGGTCTCCGGCGCCGTGCTGGGCATCTACTCCTCGGGGCTCACGCTGCTGAGCCTCGGGATCCGGATCCCCCGCCCCGCCGCCGCGGCAGTGGACGGCGTGATCCTCACGATCGGCACGATCGTCGTGGTGTTCTTCGCGCAGAACTTCATCGGCCCGTTCCAGTCCTTCCTGATCACGCTGGGTGTGCCGATGGCGGGCTGGGCCGGGATCCTCATCGCCGACATCCTGCGCCGCCGCAGGGACTACGACGACGAGGCGCTGTTCGACCCGCGCGGCCGCTACGGCGCCTGGGACGGAGTCTCGATCGCGACGCTCGTGGG
This sequence comes from Microbacterium panaciterrae, assembly GCF_039541635.1. Taxonomy (NCBI): domain Bacteria; kingdom Bacillati; phylum Actinomycetota; class Actinomycetes; order Micrococcales; family Microbacteriaceae; genus Microbacterium; species Microbacterium panaciterrae. The sequence continues at coordinate 6,158 of NZ_BAABGP010000014.1, read as the reverse complement.
CGTCTCCGTGCTCGGCTGGGGGTTCGTGGTGAACAACTTCGCCGACGCCGCGCCGTGGAACAACTGGCAGGGCTACCTGCTGTTCCTCATCGGCGGACGCGAGGGCGAGTGGGCGTACGCGAACCTGGGCGTGTTCTTCGCCCTCGTGCTGGGCTTCGTCATCACCTGGTTCGCCCGCGCAGGCAGGATCCGGCGCCAGGAGCAGGCATGACCGGATCCGCTCCCTGGCTGGTCGTGATCGACCCGCAGCACATCTTCGCCTCCCCGGATTCGCCCTGGGGTTCGCCGATGTTCCCCGCGGCGATCGCGAACATCCGCCGCCTCGCGGATGCCGCCGGAGACCGGGTGCTCGTCACGCGCTGGCTGCCCACGGCCGATCGCACCACGTCCTGGGGCGAGTACTTCGCCGCATGGCCGTTCGCCGACCGTCCGGCCGATGATCCGCTGTACGCACTGGTGCCGGAAGCGCGGGAGCTCTCGCCCCATCCGACGCTGGACCTGCCCACGTTCGGCAAGTGGGGCGCGGCGCTAGAGCAGATCCTCGGATCCGCTCCGGTGGTGCTCACGGGCGTCTCCACCGACTGCTGCGTGATCTCGACCGCGCTCGCCGCGGCCGACGCCGGTGCGCGGGTCACGATCGCGGCGGACGCGTGCGCCGGATCCGATCCCGGCAACCACGACGCCGCCCTGCGCATCATGGGCCTGTATCCCCCGCAGCTCACGGTGACCGACACTGTCACCGCACTCCGATCCCTGACCCCCGCCCCCGGTCCCTGAGCCTGTCGAAGGGCCCGGGACTGTCGTCCCTCACCCCAGGACGGCGGCGAGCGCCCGCCGGGCGAGGCCGGCCCGATCCTCCGGCGCCCACTTCACCAGGGAGTGCGCGTTCATGCCGTCCACCATCGCGAGCAGCAGCCAGGCGGCCCCGTCCGCACGCTCCGCGGTGATCTCCCCGGCGCGCACGCCTTCGGCGACGATCGCGTCGAGCGCGTGCTGCCACGCGTCCATCTCATGGCGCACCCGTGCGGCGAGCTCCTCGTTGCGCGCGCCGGCGGCCCAGGCCTGCACCCACACCAGCGTGACGTCGTCCCGGCCGTCGTCCAGCAGCGTCCCCACGATCGACGCGATCCGCGGCCGCAGCCCCTCGGCCATCCGCGCCGCCGCCATGACCTCGTCGCGTTCTGCCGCGACGATCGCGCCGAACACCTCGGCGACGAACGCGTCCATGCTGGGCCGGTAGTGCGCCACGAGCGCGGGGGCGACCCCGGCACGCGCCGCGATCGTGCGGACCGTCAGCTGCGCGATCCCGGACTCGTGCGCGAGAGCGATCGCCGCCTCCCGGATCGCCTTCTCCCGCAGCTCGGGAGACATCCGTCGCGGGGCGGGGGTTGACGAGGTCTGCATAGGGCTATACCGTAGCGCTAGTTGATCGTGCGTTCAACAAGGGGCGCGGATCCGATGACGAGGAGTTCCGATGGCCTGGCGCATGCCCAGCGAGACCGCACCCCACGATCGCACCTGGATGGCGTTCCCCGCCGAGGGAGTGACCCTGGGCGACACCGATGCACTGCGCGAAGAGGGCTACGCGACCTGGACCGCGGTCGCGCACGCCGTCGCCGAGTTCGAGCCGGTGTCGATCCTGGTGGATCCGTCCGAGCTCGCACGTGCACGCCGCATGCTCTCCTCCGACATCACGATCGTCGAGGCGCCGGTCGACGAGTTCTGGATGCGCGACTCCGGCGCGACGTTCGTCCTCGACGCCGACCGGCCCGGCGTGCTCGGCGCGGTGGACTGGGTCTTCAACGGCTGGGGCGCCCCGGAATGGGCGCGCTGGCACGACGCCGCCCAGCACGCCCGCATCATCGCCGCCGAGACAGGGGCCGAGCTGATCAGCTCGACGCTCGTGAACGAGGGCGGCGGCATCCACGTCGACGGCGAGGGCACCGTGCTGCTCACCGAGACCGTGCAGCTCGACCCACGGCGCAACCCCTTCCTCGACCGGCAGCGCGTCGAGGCGGAGCTGCTGCGCACGATCGGCGCCACGCAGGCCGTGTGGCTGCCCCGCGGTCTCACCCGCGACTACGACGAGTTCGGCACCAACGGGCACGTCGACATCACGGCGACCATCCCCTCTCCCGGGAGAATCCTCTTGCATGCGCAGCAGGATCCCGGTCACCCGGACCACGCGGTCTCCGCGGCCCTGCGCGCCCACCTCGCCGAGCAGGTCGACGCCGCGGGCCGCTCGTTCGAGATCATCGACCTCCCCGCGCCGTCCACGCTGCGTGACGAGGAGGGGTTCGTGGACTGGAGCTACGTCAACCACCTCGTCACCAACGGCGGCGTGGTCGCCTGCGGCTTCGGCGACGACCGCGCCGATGCGCAGGCCCGTGAGATCCTCGCCGACGCCTACCCGGGCCGCCGCGTGGTGACCGTGGACGCCCGCCCGCTGTTCGACCGCGGCGGCGGCATCCACTGCATCACGCAGCAGCAGCCCTCCCTCTAGCCCGACTCCGGGGTCATCGAGAGCGCACCGCCGCCGGCGGAGCGCGCCGAAACGCCCCTCGCCCGAAGAAGGTCATCATGTACGACGTCATCGAGACCCCCATCGCCCGCCTGCGCGCCGCGCTCACCGCCGGTGAGACCACCGCGGTCGAACTCGTGGACGCGTATCACGCGCGGATCGAGGCGTACGACGCACCCGGCACCGCCACCGCGCTGAACGCCGTGATCGTGCGCAATCCCGCGGCACGGGCCGAGGCCGTGGCCGCGGATGAGCGCCGCGCCCGCGGGGAGACGCTCGGCCCGCTCGACGGCATCCCGTACACCGCGAAGGACAGCTACCTCGTGTGCGGCCTCACCGCCGCCGCCGGCTCGCCCGCATTCGCCGAGCTCGTCGCGCAGCGCGACGCGTTCACGATCGAGCGGCTGCGCGCGGGCGGCGCCATCTGCCTGGGCCTGACGAACATGCCGCCGATGGCCAACGGCGGCATGCAGCGCGGCGTCTACGGTCGCGCCGAGAGCCCCTACAACGCCGACTTCCTGCCGGCGCCGTTCGCATCGGGATCCTCGAACGGCTCCGGTGCGGCCACCGCGGCGAGCTTCGCCGCGTTCGGACTCGGCGAAGAGACCTGGTCGAGCGGACGCGGCCCGGCGACGAACAACGGCCTGTGCGCCTACACGCCGTCCCGCGGCGTGATCTCGGTGCGCGGCAACTGGCCGCTCGTGCCGACGATGGACGTGGTCGTCCCGCACGCGCGGACCATGGCCGATCTGCTCGAGATCCTCGACGTGATCGTCGCCGACGACACCGAGACGCGCGGCGATTTCTGGCGCGCACAGCCGTGGATCCCGCTGCCGCCCGCCTCGAGCGTGCGGCCCGCGTCGTACCCGGCGCTCGCAGACGACGCGGCCGCCGCGCTCTGCGGAGTGCGGATCGGCGTGCCGCGCATGTACATCAACGCGGATCCCGAGGCCGGCACGGCCGCCCATCCGGGCATCGGCGGCCCGACCGGGCAGCGCATCGAGACCCGCGCATCGATCATCGCCCGCTGGGAGCACGCCCGACGTGATCTCGAGAACGCCGGAGCGACCGTCGTCGATGTCGACTTCCCGGTGGTGTCGAACTACGAGGGCGACCGGCCCGGCGCGCCCACGATCGCGACCCGCGGCCTGGTGACGCCGGAGTATCTGCAGCACGAGATCGTCGACCTGTCCGCCTGGGGCTGGCAGGACTTCCTCGCCGCGAACGGCGATCCCGCGCTGCCCGGCCTCGCCGGCGTCGACGGCGCGACGATCTTCCCGCACCCCGAGGGGGCGCTGCCCGACCGGTACACGGGGTTCGACGACGACATCGCCGAGTACCCCGGCTGGGTCCGCGACCACCCCGACGCCACACTCACCTCGATCCCGGCGCTCGAGGGCGGCGTCATCGGCCTCGAGGAGACCCGGCGGATCGACCTCGAGGTATGGATGGACGAGCTCGGGCTCGACGCCGTCGTATTCCCGGCGGTCGCGGACGTGGGGCCGGCCGACATGGACGTGAACCCCGCTTCGGCGGACCTCGGGTGGCGCAACGGCACCTGGATCGCGAACGGCAACCTGGCCATGCGTCACCTGGGCATCCCGAGCGTGACCGTGCCCGCGGGCCTCATGGCCGACATCGGCATGCCGATCGGACTGACCTTCATCGGGCGCGCCTACGACGATGCCACTCTGCTCCGCATCGGGGCGGGGTTCGAGGCGATCGGGGCGGACGGCGCCCGCCGGGTCGCACCGCCCCGCACGCCACGGCTCTGACGTTCTCCGGGCACCGGCGGATCCGACTTCCTGCGCATACGGATCCGCTTGTGTGTCGGCACATTTCGCGGCGCCTTCTGCTGCGCGGCGCGCGGCCGTAACCTGATCGGACCGAACCTCGAGGAGACCACCGTGAACACGCCCCGCATCCGCCTTTCGCCCCTTCCGGTGCGTGAAGCTGCGGCGTGCATGTGCGATCACGGCGATGTCTGCTCCTCGTTCGCTCCGGGCCACGCCCTGCACCTGATCCAGTCGCGGCTCGCGGCGGCGACGACTGCCGGCTGGGCCGACGCGATCGTGACGGCCACCGACGCCGCAGCGGGCGAGATCCGGTTGGTCACGCTCGACGGCGACGCCCTCACCCTGTGGAACGCCGGCGGCGCCGCCCTCGAAGTGGAGCCGGGTCAGCCCGTCGCCGTGCACACCCGGTGGGACGTGCTCGCGATCGGCGCCCTGCGCTACAACGTCGCACCGCGCTGAGCCGACCGGCCCGGGCCCGACGCTCACGCCGCCGGACCGGAGCCGCTCGCCCCCTACGCGCCGATCTCTCGGATGAAGCCCTGCACGTGCTCGCGCAGCCGCAGGATGCGCAGGTCGCGCGCCAGCTCACGATCGAAGCCCTCGTACGCGAGCGGCGGAAGACGGCGCACGTTGACGGAGCAGCCGAAATTCGCACAGACCAGCGTGCCGATCGTGTCGCCCTTGCGCCCGGCGGGTCCCGCCTTGCGGGCGGCGAACAACTGCACGTCGTTGCGCAGCGTCACGTCGTCGCACCAGGCGCACTGGGCCCGCGCGAGTGTGCGCTGCTCGGCCCGCTGCAGCAGCACCGAGACGACCGGGCCGTCGTCGCTCCGAGCAACGAAGTAGGCGCGCAGCGGCATCTTCGGGTCGGCCCACCCGAGGAAGTCGAGCCGATCGAAGTCGAGCTCGGCGAACCCCGGTGGCAGGTTCACGGAGGAGACCTCCTTGCGGGAGGCGTTGAGGAAGGACGCGCGGATCGCGCGCTCGTCGATGGGAAGCATGTCTGTGCTCTCTTCAGGGTGAAGGATCGTGCGCCTGCGACCGAAGGCAGGCGAGGAGGAAGAACGAAACGCGAACGCGTCCGAACACGACGAACGCCGCCGACCGAGACACGATCGGCGGGAGCGTCAGCCTCTGCCGCCGGCGCGTACTGCGCCTGCGGCCTCCTCACGCGCCACGAGGACGCACACCACGAAAGACATGCTTCAAGTCTAGGCGACGAGCCCGATCAGGCCGCCATCATCGAACCGCGCATCGCCATGCAGGCGTCCATGCAGGCCTTGCACGCGGCGGCGCACATCCGGCAGACCTCGCTGCTCTCCGCGTGCTGCATGCACATGTCCATGCAGAGCTGGCACATCGCCATGCACGCGTCCAGCATCGACATCATCACTGCGGGCGCCATCCCCTGCATGCGCATCATCGAGCGCATCATCGTGTTGCACATGTCGGCGCAGTTCATGCAGGCCGGCGCGCAGTCCATCATCTGCGTCGAACAGACCGTGCACGCCTGCTCGCACGCCGAACACGCGTCCATGCAGGCCTGCATGAGCGACATGTCCATGGTCTGCATGTCGCCCATCATGCCCTTCATCGAGTCCATCATCATCGCGTCCATCGCGAGCTCCTTCGTCCACCGGAAGACGGGCGAACGGCCCGCCTGACGCCAAGGCTAGCCCCGTCGACCGCGCACGTCGATGCCCGATCCGCCCGTCCCCGCGCGCACGAAAAAAGGCCGCCCCGAAGGGCGGCCTTGATTCATTCGACTCCAGAAATGCAGAAAGGCCACCCTGCTTTGGGTGGCCTTTCTGGTAAAAGAAGTCCGGCGGTGTCCTACTCTC